>NZ_JAAKVR010000016.1:0-128283 GCF_049175755.1 Aeromonas sp. 600282
GAAAATCAAAAATTGTTTTTGATGCTCGATGCTGTGAGTGCCCACACAGATTGCTTGATTCAAATTGTTAAAGAGCGACGCAACAGCGTGTTGCTGCGGGAGTAGAATTCTACTCAACCGCCTTCTCGAGTCAAGCCTTATTTTCAAAGGCTTTTCGAGGTTACCCACTTGGCTTTCTGCGTTGCCGCTTGCCCTGTCGATGGAGGCGCATTATAGGGAACAGATTCTTTCTGGCAAGGCTAAACTGCATGTTTTTTTGATAAAACCGCACAACCGTTCAAACAACAAACAAAAAGCATAAAACTTGAACTGAATCACACATTCTTGAGGCAGATGACCGTCAAGTACCCCTCCCCTTCAACTCATATAAGCCATTTCGGATTGTTGACGTGCTAGCCAAAGCTCCTCCATCTCCAACAAGGTCTGATAGATTTTCTCCGCCTGCTCCGGTCGGCTGAACAGATAGCCCTGTCCATACAAGTGGATATCGGTCAGGGATCGCAGCACATCCAACTGGGCCTGTGTCTCAATCCCTTCACACACCAGACTCTTGCCCAGCATCGACCCCATCCTGCAAATATTGGCGACCAGTTCGGATGCCTCCATTGAGGTGTCAATGCCCTGTATAAAGGAGCGGTCGATCTTCACCTTGCTGACCGGTAACTTTTGCAGATAACTCAAAGATGAATAACCAGTCCCAAAATCGTCTAATGCCAGCAGTACCCCCTGCTGATTGAGATCCTGCATCAGTTGCAGCGAATTCTTCACTTCACGCATGGTGGTATCTTCAGTGACCTCCAAAACCAGACTGCTGGCTGGCAGGTGGTTCTCCATCAATGCCTTGGCCACCAGTTTGAGCAAATTGCGCTGGTACATGCCCGGCGAGATATTCACGCACATCTGCAGGTCGACCATACCCAACTGATGCCACTGATAAAGCTGCTCGCAAGCGGTGTTCAACACCCAGCCGCCCAGACGCTCGGCAAGCTGGAACTCCTCAGCCACCATGATCACTTCGTTTGGCGGAATAAAGCCCAGCTCCGGATGCCGCCAGCGCAGCAGTGCTTCGACAGCTTCACAACGGCCACTCTCGAGATTGACGATGGGTTGGTAATAGAGTTCCAACGCATTGTGTTCCAGCGCCATGATCATGTCCGAGGCCAAATGCTTGCGCCGCGCCGTCTCGTTGAGCAAGGAGTTATCGTAAATCACATAGGGGACATGGGTCTTGCGGCTATGGAACAGAGCCTGTTCCGCACGACTCAATAACTCCTGTGTTTTATCGCTGTCCATCGGATAGAAGGCAATCCCGATCCCCACCTCGAGCCGGAAGGGATAGTTATCATAGACGATATCTTGCTTCAGAACGTGCAGCAGTCGCGCTACCAGCTCCCTGACCTGACGCAGATCGCTGCTACCACGCTGGATAATGGCAAATTGATCGCCACCCAACCGACCACTCCACTCCCCTTCTTCACAGAGCAATCTGATCCGTCTGGCCAATTCACTGAGCAAAAAATCGCCCGCATCATAACCAAACTTGCTGTTGATATCTCTGAAGTCGTTGATATCGACCAATACCAATCCGAAAGGTACCTCCTGAGTGGCACAGAGCTCCATCCGTTCCAGCAATGCCACCCGATTGGAGAGACCCGTCAACGGGTCACGCCTTGCTGCCCTAAAGTGACGTCGAGCTTCATATACAAGAAGCAAGCTAAGGAGTAAAACCGAGATAACCAACCCCGACACCATCAACAGCAGAGCATTACGCAATTGACCAAAATGGCGATCATTCTCTGAGTAGATGTTGATGTTCTTCTGCATAACGGAAGCTAGTGCATAGGATAAAGGCTCCTGCAAGGGGGCTAGGCGCATCATTATTTGCTGGTAGACAGAGTCTCCGCTCTGCAGCTTGGTAATGACAGGCTCTATATCGCGAATGTTGTTTTCAATCAGTTGCACCAAGCGCAAGGTTTTCTGCTTATCCTGCATGCTTTTACGCAACTGACCGCTCAACAGGATGGGGGTTCTGCTCCAAAGAATGTCATAGCGCAACATCAGGTCATTGTGCTCTATTCCACCATAATGGTAGACCTCTACAGCACTGAGGAAACGCCCCAACTCGAGCTGCAGCTGCATCAGCGCCCAGGAGACATCATAGGTATATTTCTCCATCGCTCTGGTCGCATTCTGGAGCTGAACCAGACAATAAAGGGTGCTCCCGGTAAACGACAGAATGGATACATACAGAATGACGAGCAGTGGCCACGCCCTGGTCTTTCCTTTCACCCCGTGCTCCCGTGACTCTTTTATCAGTGTTGAATATCTATCAGGTCCAGCTGCCAAATCATCATGTCGGTATATTCAGAGCGCTTCAGCTCCGGATATTGATCAAGCGGCAACATAAACCAGAGCGGCCCCTTGTCACGGACCCTCATGGCTACCCCGTCATCTTCCCAAGCAAGAATAGGGTTATACTTGGCAACTTTGTCCCAATTGATGCGGATCTGAAAACTGTTCAATGCTGTCAGGGTTATGCTCTTGCCATTAGCCCCCACTGCGGCCAGCACGTCCGCCACCTTGGGCCCTCTGTACTTGTGAGGTTTATCAACCCAAGGGTTGCTGGTGACTATCTCATATTGCGGCAACGCCTGCAGCGTGGCCAAGTCAAAAAGCACTTTGCCGTCCACCTCATCTGGGGATCTGATATTGCCGCTTACTTTCAAGATCACAGGCCCCTTGAGGGCCTCGGCAGCCACAAGCGGCATGGCAATCAATGCAAACAGCAGAGTTATCCATCCAAGCACCTTCATCTTTCCCCCTTACACTTTTCTGCTATCAACAGACTCAGTTTAGCCAGATATAAAAAAACGGCTCGCCTTGAGCGAGCCGTTTGTCAAACAAAGCAAGGGGGGATGATTACATCATGCCCATGCCACCCATGCCGCCCATGTCAGGCATTGCAGGGGTATCTTTCTTCGGCAGTTCGGTGACCATGCACTCGGTGGTGATCATCAGACCGGCGATGGAAGAGGCAAACTGCAGGGCTGAACGGGTTACCTTGGTCGGATCCAGGATACCCATGGCCAGCATGTCACCATACTGTTCGCTGTAAGCGTTGTAACCGAAGTTGCCTTCGCCGTTCTTCACTGCATTGGCAATGACGGAGGCTTCTTCACCGGCGTTGATGACGATTTGACGCAGCGGGGCTTCCATGGCGCGCAGGGCAACCTTGATACCGACGTTCTGGTCTTCGTTGTCACCACGCAGACCAGCCAGTTTGGCTGCAACGCGAACCAACGCAACACCACCACCGGCAACCACACCTTCTTCAACCGCGGCGCGGGTAGCGTGCAGGGCATCTTCAACGCGGGCTTTCTTCTCTTTCATCTCGACTTCGGTGGCTGCGCCAACCTTGATCACGGCAACACCGCCAGCCAGCTTGGCTACGCGCTCTTGCAGCTTCTCACGATCGTAGTCGGAAGAAGTCTCTTCGATCTGCTGACGGATCTGGGCAACACGACCTTCGATCACACCGGCATCACCCACGCCATCGATGATGGTGGTGTTCTCTTTGGTGATGACGATGCGCTTGGCACGACCCAGATCTTCCAGAGTCGCTTTTTCCAGCTCCATGCCAACTTCTTCAGAGATGACGGTACCGCCAGTCAGTACGGCGATATCCTGCAGCATGGCCTTGCGACGGTCACCGAAGCCAGGCGCCTTGACGGCAGCCACTTTCACGATACCGCGCATGGTGTTGACCACCAGAGTCGCCAGGGCTTCGCCTTCCACGTCTTCAGCAACAATCAGCAGCGGCTTGCCAGCTTTGGCAACGCCTTCCAGCACCGGCAGCATTTCGCGGATGTTGGAGACTTTCTTGTCAACCAGCAGGATGAACGGGTCGTCCAGTTCAACGGAACCGGTCTCTTGTTTGTTGATGAAGTAGGGGGACAGGTAGCCGCGGTCGAACTGCATACCTTCAACAACTGCCAGCTCATCTTCCAGACCCTGACCATCTTCAACGGTGATGACGCCATCGCGACCCACTTTGTCCATGGCTTCAGCAATCAGCTTGCCCACTTTCTCGTCGGAGTTGGCGGAGATTGTGCCCACCTGAGCGATGGCATTGCTGTCAGCACACGGCTGGGACAGCGCCTGCAGCTCGGCAACCGCAGCCACAACGGCCTTGTCGATACCGCGCTTCAGATCCATCGGGTTCATACCGGCGGCAACGGCTTTCAGACCTTCGTTGACGATAGCCTGAGCCAGAACGGTTGCAGTAGTGGTACCGTCACCGGCGGCATCGTTCGCCTTGGAAGCCACTTCCTTGACCATCTGGGCGCCCATGTTCTGGAACTTGTCTTCCAGCTCAATTTCGCGCGCAACAGAAACACCATCTTTAGTGATGGTCGGGGCGCCGAAGGACTTGTCCAGCACCACGTTGCGGCCTTTCGGGCCCAGAGTCACCTTGACGGCATCAGCCAGGATGTTGACACCTTCCAGCATCTTGATGCGAGCTTCGTTACCAAACTTGACGTCTTTAGCAGCCATTTTCTTCAATCCTTTCTATCAATTCGGGGAAAATCGGGGATAGATTACTCTTCGACAATCGCCAGGATGTCAGTCTCGGACAGGATCAGGACGTCCTGACCATCCAGCTTCTCGGTCTTCACGCCGTAGCCTTCGTTGAAGATCACCTTGTCACCAACCTTCACGGCCAGCGCTTTCACATCGCCATTATCCAGGATGCGACCAGTCCCCACGGCAAGCACTTCACCACGGGTGGACTTCTGGGCCGCAGTACCAGTCAAGACGATACCGCCGGCAGATTTGGCTTCAGCTTCGATGCGCTTGATGATGACGCGGTCGTGCAGTGGACGAATTTTCATCGATAACTCTCCCAAAATGAGTCTCATTGTTGCTTTGAGGAATGGCCGTTCCAGGCCAAATTAGATATGTCCCTGATGTGGGGCAGAGTTGCTAACCCTTCAAGGGCAAATACAAAAAAAATTTTTTCACGTACTATAAACATCTTCGATGGTTCAGCCATGTCCACACCCTGGAGCAAGGTCGGTTCAAGCCGCCCGTTTTCCATGCCAGAACCTTCAAAGCCAGCTGTAGAGACGAGCCCTTGACCCGCACCAACCCCATGTTGACAGCCCCTATTCCGGTCGTACTGCGCCAGATGACGGGCCCCATGATCTTCGGCATCATCGCCATTCTGGCCTTCAATCTGGTCGATACCTTTTTTATCGGTATGCTGGGCACCGAAGCTCTGGCAGCCATCAGTTTTACCTTTCCTGTCACTTTTGTGGTTACCTCGCTGGCGATGGGATTGGGCGCCGGATTGTCAGCGGTGATCGGTCATACTCTGGGGCAGGGCAAACACGATGAGGCGGCCCATCTCGCCACCGACAGCCTGTTTCTGGCGGTGATCATGGTGGCCCTGCTATCCGCGGGGGGGGCTCTCACCATCAAGCCTCTGTTTACTCTGTTGGGGGCCAGTGCCGAGCTTATCTCTCTCATCCATGACTACATGCTGATCTGGTATCTCACCGTCCCCATGCTGGTGCTGCCCATGGTGGGCAATGCCGCTATCCGGGCGACCGGCGATACCAAAACCCCCAGCCTGGTGATGGCCATAGCCGGGCTGGTCAACGGGGTACTGGATCCTCTGTTGATCTTCGGTATCGGCCCCTTTCCCGAATGGGGGATCCGCGGGGCAGCCATCGCCACCTCTATCTCCTGGTTGATGGCGATGCTGGTCAGCCTCTATATCCTGCGTCATCGGGAGGGCTTGCTGCTGTGGCGCCTCTCGCCTCGGGCTCGGTTGCTGACCCACTGGCGGGCGCTGCTCCATGTTGCCGTCCCCGCCTCTTTTACCAATATGCTCAACCCTCTGGCCAATGCAGTGCTGATGACGATCTTTGCGGGCCTGGGTACCGAGGTGGTAGCCGCTTACGGCGCCGCATCGCGGGTCGAGGCGCTGCTGCTGATCGTGATGATGGCCCTTGCCTCCGTACTGGCCCCTTTCATCTCGCAAAACTGCGGCGCCGGCAATCCGGCCCGGGCCAAAGCCGCACTTCAGAGCTGCCTGCGCTTTGCCCTGCTGTTCCAGCTCGCCATCTATGGCCTGACCTGGCTGCTCGCCCCGCTGATCGCCAATCTGTTCAGCGATCATCCGCAGGTCATTCGCCTGATTATTCTCTATCTGCATCTGGTGCCGATCGGTTACGGCTTTCAGGGCATGGTGATGCTGCTGGCCTCGGCGCTAAATGGCGTGCGAGCATCCAGTATTTCGTTCTTGTTCAACGGATTGCGACTGTTTGGTTTTCTGTTGCCAGGAGCCTGGCTGGGGGCAAAGCTGGGGGGAGAACAGGGGATATATCTAGGAATACTGCTGGCCAATCTGGCGGCGGGCACCCTCGCGTGGTGGTATGCCCGACACCGCTTCGAGGCGCTGTGCCATCAGGGCAAACCCTGATTCAGTCACTCGCCTCGGGTTTTCGTCTCGTCGATTACTCTTTACGCTCACTCTTTGCGCTCAAATTCGCCTTCGATGGTGGTGCCGCCCTGCTTGGCGTTCCCCAGATGATCATCGGACGGTGCGTTGCCAAACGGCGATTGAGTACGCTGGAAACCGCCCATCTGCATCCGGAACTGGCTGCTGCCGATCAGCTTGTCAGCCAGTTTGTTGCGCAGCCAGGGTTGCAGCAACAGCACACCGAAAATGTCGGTCACGAAACCCGGGATAATCAGCAGCAGGCCCGCCAACGCCAGCATCATGCCCCCCATCACCTCGCGGCCCGGCATCTCGCCCATCTGCATCTTTTGCTGGGCGCTGAACAGGGTCTTGATCCCTTCACTTCGCACCAGCGAGGAGCCCAATACCGCGGTCAGTATGAGCAAGCCGACAGTCGGCAGCGCCCCGATTACCGAGCCGACCTCGATCATCACGGTGAGCTCCAGCACAACCAGACCCACCAACAACAAAAACAACTTGCCCATATCCACTCCAGCACCGGTAAATTGAGAAAAAGTGGCGCCCATCCAACGATGGTCAGAGGCGATTTTGCCGCCCCGTCATCACCACTTTCTGCCCTGAATAAATGGGGGCCGTCCCCCCTTTTTCAAGTTGGTCAACTGACTCCTACGTCATCAGCAATCTAAAAAACCAGCAAAAAGTCACAAAAATATATAAAAATCATCATGATAAAAACTTCATAACATATGTGTACTTTCCTCAAAGTAATTTGAAAATGTCGCAAATTTAGTGATCCACCTCTAATAACCGATACCTCAATTGGAGTAGTATATTGATTAGTTTTTCGGGAGGTCACTCTCCCTACCGCCCCACTCGATGTGTGGTGCTTCAGGATGAGCTGTGCGCAAGGAACTCGCGGCCACTCGGTGAGGATTTTTCCATTTATCTGATTTCTGAGGCATTACAATGAGCGACATCAAGAACGTCCGCATTGAAGAAGACCTGCTGGGCACCAAAGAAGTTTCCAATGATCTCTACTACGGTGTGCACACCCTGCGCGCTGTCGAGAACTTCAAGATCAGCTCTCAGAAGATTTCTGACGTTCCGGAATTCGTCCGCGGTATGGTGCTGACCAAGAAGGCCGCTGCGCTGGCAAACGGTGAACTGGGTACCATACGTCCTGAAATTGCTGACAAGATCGTAGAAGCCTGCGACCTGATGCTGAACACAGGCAAATGCTTCGACCAGTTCCCGGTCGACGTTTACCAGGGAGGTGCCGGCACCTCCGTCAACATGAACACTAACGAAGTACTGGCCAACATCGCCTTGGAAATCATGGGTCTGGAGAAAGGCCGTTACGACGTCATCAACCCGAACGACCACGTCAACAAGTGCCAGTCCACCAACGATGCTTACCCGACCGGTTTCCGCGTTGCTGTGGTCAACAGCACTGACGTGACTCTGCATGCTCTGGAAGCACTGATCGCCGCTTTTGATGCCAAAGCAGAAGAATTCAAGAAGATCCTGAAGATGGGCCGTACCCAACTGCAAGATGCGGTTCCGATGACCCTGGGTCAGGAGTTCCACGCATTCGCCGTGACCCTGCGTGAAGAGATCAAGTCCATCAAGCGTTGCCAGGAGCTGCTGCTGGAAGTGAACCTGGGCGCGACCGCCATCGGTACCGGTCTGAACACTCCGCCCGAGTACTCTGCACTGGCCATCAAGCGTCTGGCCGAGATCACCGGTCGTGCCTATGTGCCGGCAGAAGATCTGATCGAAGCGACCTCCGACTGTGGCGCCTACGTCATGCTGCACGGCGCCATCAAGCGTCTGGCCATGAAGCTGTCCAAGATCTGTAATGACCTGCGTCTGCTCTCCTCCGGCCCGCGCACCGCACTGAAAGAGATCAACCTGCCGGAAATGCAGGCGGGCTCCTCCATCATGCCGGCCAAGGTCAACCCGGTTATCCCGGAAGTGGTCAACCAATCCTGCTTCAAGGTATTCGGTAACGACATCACCATCACCTTCGCCGCCGAAGCCGGTCAGCTGCAGCTGAACGTCATGGAGCCGGTGATTGGTCAGGCGATGTTCGAATCACTGAGCCTGATGGAAAAAGCCTGTATTTCCCTGCGCGAGAAGTGCGTGGAAGGTATCACCGCCAACCCGGAAATCTGCATGAATCACGTGCTGAACTCCATCGGTATCGTGACCTACCTGAACCCCTTCATCGGCCACCACGAAGGGGATATCGTCGGCAAGATCTGTGCCCAGACCGGCAAGAACGTCCGCGAAGTCGTTCTTGAGCGCGGCCTGCTGAGCGCCGAGCAGCTGGACGAAATTCTCTCCATCGAGAACCTAATGAACCCGCAATACAAAGCCAAGCGTTTCACCCGCGAAGCTGCCGTATAAGCGAGTGTGGGCCGGGATCTTCCCGGCCCATAAAGTCAGTTCCCGATTGGTCTTTATCCCCAGCCCGATCGGGAATTGGCTTTTTGCCAAATAAAAACCAAAAACTAAAAAATGGAGTTATCGCTATGATTGGAATCGAGTTACTTGTCGTGCTCGCCGCTATCTATCTGGGGGCCCGGATAGGCAGCATCGGCATCGGCTTTGCCGGTGGTCTGGGGGTACTGGTATTGACGTGGGGTCTGGGCATGCCCATCCCGAGCGATCAACTGGTCAGCTACATCCCCTGGGATGTGATCATGATCATCGCGTCCGTCATCTGTGCCATCGCCTGTATGCAACTGGCTGGCGGGATGGACTATCTGGTCTTCCTGGCAGAAAAAGCGCTGCGCAAGAACCCCAAATACATCACCTTCGCCGCCCCGGTGGTCACCTATCTGATGACCATGCTGGCCGGTACCGGTCATACCGCCTTCTCCACCCTGCCGGTGATCGCGGAAGTGGCCAAAGAGCAGGGGATCCGTCCGTCCCGTCCGCTCTCCATCGCAGTTGTCGCCTCCCAGATCGCCATCACAGCTTCCCCGATCTCTGCCGCTGTGGTTGCCTTCTCCGGTATGCTCGAGCCGTTTGGTGTTGACTACCTGACCCTGCTGGCCATCTGCATCCCCTCTACCTTCCTGGCCTGTATCCTGGGCGCCTTCATTGCCAACATGATGGGCAAGCCGCTGGAGCAGGACGAAGTCTATCTGGAGCGCAAAGCCAAGGGTCTGATCAAACTGCGTGGTACTACCAAGCTCGAGATCAAACCGTACGCCAAGCTGTCGGTCTGGATCTTCATCGCAGCCATCGTTGCTGTCATGGCTTATGCCACTGCCATCTCCGGTAAAGTGGGCCTGATCACCAACCCGCCGATCCCCCGTGACGGCGCCATCATGGGCATCATGCTGGCCGCGGCCACCATCATGACCCTGGTGTGCAAACTGGACGCCACCCAGGTCACCAACATGCCGACCTTCAAGTCCGGTATGTCCGCCTGTATCTGCGTACTGGGTGTGGCCTGGCTGGGTAACGTCTTCGTTAAAGGCAACATGGACACCATCCAGCTGATCGCTGGCGACCTGCTGAACCAGTACTCCTGGCTGCTGGCCGTGGTGCTGTTCTTTGCCGCCATGCTGCTCTATTCACAAGGCGCCACCACCAAGGCCCTGATGCCTGCCGCACTGGCACTGGGTGTCAGCCCGCTGACTGCGATTGCCTCTTTCGCAGCCGTGAGCGCCCTGTTTGTACTGCCAACCTACCCGACCCTGCTGGCCGCGGTAGAGATGGACGACACCGGCTCCACCCGTATCGGTAAGGCGGTCTTCAATCACCCCTTCTTCGTACCGGGCACCGCCACCATCGCCATCGCCGTGGCGCTGGGCTTCTTCTTCGGCGGCATCCTGCTGTAACCCTATCGCCTGCCGATTACCAAACAAAAATCCCCGCCAGTTGGCGGGGATTTTTTTATCTCTTTACTCTGTACTTTGCAGTCTGCCAGCACGAGACCTGACCTCTTATACGGATGGCTCAACCACGGCGACAGCAGACACCACAACAGCGTGCCAGCGGCGCTATAACCACCGCTGCCGGATTGCAGGAGCAATAGGCCACCATGGTACTCACCACCACGCCAGAAGGCGGGATCCGTCGGATCAGACCGGATCCAAGGTATCCAGCGGCCAACGCGGCACGGCTTTGACCGCCAGCGGCTCAAACACGCCCGCTTTCAGGCGCTGCATACCGGCATAGGCAATCATGGCGCCGTTATCGGTGCAATATTCAGTGCGTGGATAGAACACCTCGCCCTTGAGGCTCTCCATCAGCTCCGCCAGCTGGGCACGCAGATGACGGTTGGCACTGACGCCACCGGCCACCACCAGGCGCGTGAGGCCGGTCTCTTTCAAGGCGCGACGGCACTTGATGGCCAGGGTATCGACCACCGCATCTTCAAACGCACGGGCGATATCGGCGCGGGTCTGCTCATCATCACCATTGGCGGCGATAGTGTTGGCGGTGAAGGTCTTCAGGCCGGAGAAGCTCATGTCGAGCCCGGGACGATCTGTCATCGGACGAGGGAAGTGGAAGCGCCCGGTAGTGCCCTTCTCGGCCAGACGGGAGAGCAGCGGACCACCTGGATAGTCCAGCCCCATCAGCTTGGCGGTCTTGTCGAACGCTTCGCCAGCAGCATCATCGATGGATTCCCCCAACAGCTGATAGCTGCCGATGCCGTCAACCCGTACCAGCATGGAGTGACCACCGGAGACCAGCAGCGCCACGAAGGGGAACTCGGGAGCTTTCTCTTCCAGCATGGGGGCCAGCAGGTGACCTTCCATATGGTGGACGGCGATAGCAGGCTTGTTCCATGCCATCGCCAGCGAACGACCAATAGTGGCGCCCACCAGAATGGCGCCAACCAGACCCGGCCCCGCAGTATACGCGATACCGTCGATGTCATCCTTGCCCAGTCCCGCCTCTTGCAATGCGGCCTGGATCAACGGGATCGTCTTGCGAACATGATCCCGGCTGGCGAGCTCGGGGACAACGCCACCGTAGTCCGCATGCAGCTTGACTTGGCTGTATAACTGATGGGAAAGGATCCCTTTTTGATCGTCGAAGATCGCGATCCCGGTTTCGTCACAGGATGTCTCTATGCCCAATACACGCATTGCTAAAAAATTTCACTGCTAAAATGAGACGGCTATGGTAACCTTCGCGGGTTTTTTAAACCAGAGCGATCTCTGCGGGTTTACTTTCATTCCCTGTCCAGAGTATAATTTCGCACCATTTTAAGACATGCTGATCGATTGAAGGTCAGCTAACAATTTATCACTGAGGTGAAAGGCACATGCCAGTAATCAAAGTCCGTGAAAATGAGCCGTTTGACGTTGCTCTGCGTCGTTTCAAGCGTTCTTGCGAAAAAGCCGGTATCCTGTCCGAAGTTCGTAGCCGTGAGTTCTACGAGAAGCCGACTACCATTCGTAAGCGCGCCAAAGCGTCTGCTGTCAAGCGTCACGCCAAGAAGCTGTCTCGCGAAAACGCACGTCGTATCCGCCTGTACTAATCGGGAGATATTGCCGTGTCTCTGAAGGATCAACTCAAGGATCAGCAAAAACTCGCCATGCTTGCCAAAGATAAGGCACGTCTGGGAGCGATCCGCTTGTTGATGGCAGAAATCAAGCAACGTGAAGTCGATACCCGTATCGAGCTGAATGATGAGGATATCCTCGCTGTCGTGACCAAAATGGTCAAACAGCGCCGCGATTCCATCAGCCAATTTGAAGCTGCCGGTCGCCAGGATCTCGCCGACAAAGAGTCCGCCGAGATCGTTGTGTTGCAGGAATTCCTGCCGCAACAGCTGACCGCAGATGAAATTGCTGCCCTGATCGAGCAAGCCATCACTGAAAGTGGTGCTGCCGTCATGGCTGATATGGGCAAGGTCATGGCTGTCTTGAAGCCGAAAATTCAGGGGCGTGCCGATGTCGGCGCCGTCAGTGCTCAGGTGAAAACCCGCTTGGCGTAACAGGCAACTCTCTTGTTTGGTCGAAGAAGCCGTGCTTCCCTTGGAATGCGCGGCTTTTTTATTTTCTCCGCAATGAAACAGGACGGTTATGGCAGGCAGGATCCCCCAATCCTTTATCGACGATCTGCTCGTACGCACAGACATAGTCGAGCTGATCGACTCGCGAGTGCGGCTGAAAAAAGCCGGTAAGAATTACCAGGCTTGCTGCCCTTTTCATAACGAAAAAAGCCCCTCTTTTACGGTCAGCCAGGAGAAGCAGTTCTACCACTGTTTCGGTTGTGGCGCCCACGGCAATGCCATCGGCTTTGTCATGGAGTACGACGGTCTCGAATTTCCCGATGCCATCGAAGAGCTCGCCAGCATGCAAGGCATGCAGGTACCTCGCGAGCAGAGCATCGGCGGCTCGGCCAATAGCCAGGCCGCCGTCAGCAAGGATCTGTTCGAGCTGATGAACCAGATCGCCCGCTTCTACGAGAGCAATCTCAAGAGCGCTCCCCATGCGGTGGAGTACCTCAAAGGCCGCGGTCTGACTGGCGAAGTGGTCAAGCGCTTCAACATCGGTTATGCCCCAAGTGACTGGGATCAGGTACGCCGCCGCTTCGGCGCCAGCCGGGATCACGAGCAGTTGCTTATCTCGGGCGGCATGCTGATCACCCGTGACAATGGCCCGGGGAGTTATGATCGTTTCCGCGATCGCATCATGTTCCCGATCCGTGACAAGCGTGGCCGGGTCATCGGTTTCGGCGGCCGGGTGCTGGGTGATGGCACCCCCAAATACCTGAACTCGCCGGAGACCCCCATCTTCCATAAAGGGCGGGAGCTGTTCGGTCTCTACGAAGTAAAGCAGGCACACAAGGATCCACGCCGGATCCTGGTGGTGGAAGGCTATATGGATGTGGTGGCACTCGGTCAGTACGACATCGACTATGCGGTGGCGGCGCTGGGTACTGCAACGACCAGCGACCATATCCACACCCTGTTTCGCACCACCGCCGAGGTAGTCTGCTGCTACGACGGTGACAACGCCGGTCGTGAAGCCGCCTGGCGCGCGCTGGATAATGCCCTCCCTCATCTGCAGGATGGCCGCGAGCTGAAGTTCGTGTTCCTGCCCGATGGCGAGGATCCCGACTCGCTGGTACGCCAGATCGGCAAGGAGGGTTTTGAAGCCCTGCTCGATGAAGCCCAACCGTTCGCCGACTTCATGTTCGAGCGTCTCGGCCGGGATGCCGCACTTTCGGGTGAGGCAGGCAAGTTCGAAGTGGCCAACAAGGCCGCCGAGCTTATTCGTCGCGTTCCGGAAGGGTTTACCCGCGAAGGGCTGATCACTCGTCTCTCCAGCATGATGCGTTGGGGCGAGAACAAACAGCGCATCGCCGAGCTCTTTGCTCGCAACAGTCAGCCCAAGGCCGAGGTCAACAAACCCAAGGCAGCCAAGCTGACACCACTGCGGCGTGCACTGGCACTGATGGTGCAATATCCGGCAGTAACGGCTGAGCTTCCCCCCATGCCGGAATTGGCCGGACTACGCGTACAGGGCATCAAGTTCCTGCTGCAACTGCACCAGCAAATCCAGGCACAGCCTGGTATCACAACCGGTATCCTGCTGGAACACTGGCGTGGTACCAAGGAAGGAGAGATCCTTGCTCAGCTGGCCATGCACGACCTGTTCGAGGAGATCAAACTCGATCAGGAGCCGGATATTCTGGGAGAATTGCAGGACACCTTCGTCGGCTTCATCAACCAGTTTCTGAAGCAGCGGATCGAAGAATTGCAGGCCAAAGTGGCTCAGGAAGGACTAAGCTCCGAAGAAACCCAAGAGCTGATGATGCTGATAAGAGAGGTGCAAATTGAGAAAAGAAATGAGAGTGGGGCTTGATATTTGAGTGATTAGTCCCAATATGGATAGCGTTGCCCGAATCGACGGGATGAAAAGCAAAATTTTTATAACCGCCTGGCCCCGACAATACTGCGGGCAGGGGTTTCTCATGACCGACGCCGCAACCAGACATAGCATGTCTGGCGGTTTTCTATTAGAATTGGCTATTTGCGCAGCAGCGCACTGTACGCGCAACCTAGCAACACCAACCGGATGAGTTCTATGGAGCAAACCCCGCAGTCTCAGCTTAAACTCCTCGTTGCCAAAGGTAAAGAACAGGGCTACCTGACCTATGCCGAGGTGAACGATCACCTCCCGCAAGACATTGTCGATTCAGACCAGATCGAAGACATCATTCAGATGATCAACGATATGGGCATTCAAGTGGTTGAAAACGCTCCGGATGCCGATGACCTTATCATGGCTGAAGGTGGTACCGCCGATGAGGACGCTGCCGAAGCAGCGGCCCAGGCTCTGGCATCTGTTGAATCTGAGATTGGTCGTACGACCGATCCCGTCCGCATGTACATGCGGGAAATGGGTACCGTCGAACTGCTGACCCGTGAAGGCGAAATCGACATCGCCAAGCGGATCGAAGACGGTATCAACCAGGTACAAAGCTCCGTAGCCGAGTACCCTGAAGCAATTACTTACCTGCTCGAACAGTACGACAAGTACGAAGCCGAGCAGCTGCGTCTCTCTGACATCATCTCTGGCTTTATTGACCCGAACGAAACTGAAGACATGGCGCCTACCGCCACGCATATCGGTTCCGAGCTCGGCGAAGACGATCTGGCCGACGAAGATGAAGAGGACGAAGAAGACGAAGACGAAGATGGCGACAGCTCTGACGACGACGGTGACGGTGGTCCGGATCCGGAAGTCGCTCGCGAGAAGTTCGGCGAACTGCGTGCCCAGTATGAAGTGACCCGTCTCTCCATTCAGAAGAATGGTCGCGCGCACGAAGATACCCAGGCTGCCATCGCCCAGCTGGCCGATGTATTCCGTCAATTCCGCCTGATGCCCAAGCAGTTCGATCGCCTGGTCAACAACATGCGTGAAATGATGGAGCGCGTCCGCGTGCAGGAACGCATCATCATGAAGCTCTGCGTTGAGCAGGCCAAGATGCCGAAGAAAACCTTCGTCGCGGCCTTCACCAACAACGAGTGTGAAACTGCCTGGTTTGAATACCAGAAGCAGGCTGGCAAAGCCTGGTCTCCCCGTCTGGTTGAAATGGACGAGGATATTCAGCGCGCCATCGGCAAGCTGCAGCAGATTGAAGAAGAGACCGGTCTGTCGATTGCCCAGATCAAGGATATCAACCGTCGTATGAGCATCGGTGAGGCCAAAGCCCGCCGTGCGAAGAAAGAGATGGTTGAGGCCAACTTGCGCCTGGTTATCTCTATCGCCAAGAAGTACACCAACCGCGGTCTGCAGTTCTTGGATCTGATCCAGGAGGGCAACATCGGTTTGATGAAGGCGGTAGACAAGTTTGAATACCGTCGTGGCTACAAGTTCTCGACCTACGCTACCTGGTGGATCCGTCAGGCCATTACCCGCTCCATCGCGGATCAGGCCCGTACCATCCGTATCCCGGTACACATGATCGAGACCATCAACAAGCTCAACCGTATCTCCCGTCAGATGCTGCAGGAGATGGGTCGCGAGCCGAACCCGGAAGAGCTGGCCATGCGCATGGGCATGCCGGAGGACAAGATCCGCAAGGTACTGAAGATCGCCAAAGAGCCTATCTCTATGGAGACGCCCATCGGTGATGATGAAGATTCCCACTTGGGCGACTTTATCGAAGATACCACCCTGGCTCTGCCAGCAGATGCGGCGACCAGCGAAAGCCTGCGCAACGCCACCCGCGAAGTACTGGCTGGCCTGACGGCCCGCGAAGCCAAGGTGCTGCGGATGCGTTTCGGTATCGACATGAACACTGACCACACCCTAGAGGAAGTGGGCAAGCAGTTCGATGTTACCCGTGAGCGTATTCGTCAGATCGAAGCCAAGGCACTGCGCAAACTGCGCCACCCGAGCCGCTCGGAAGTGCTGCGCAGCTTCCTGGACGAATAGTCCTGACCCTGTGTCAAACTGCTCTGCCAAAGCCCTGCCATGCGGGGCTTTGTTTTGTCTGGCATTTACCCTTGCGACCCGCTTTGCACCCTCTATCGACCTGGACAATTAGTCGCCAAGTGGTTGATATGCCTATAGACTGCCCTTTCCTCTTCCCCTATAATCCACGCCGCTAAACGCACAATTTGGCCCCTTAGCTCAGTTGGTCAGAGCAGTCGACTCATAATCGATTGGTCGTGGGTTCAAGTCCCCCAGGGGCCACCAAATTAAGTTCCGAGCAGGAACGAGAAAATACAGAAACCCGCATAGCGTAAGGCTTTGCGGGTTTTTTGTTGTCCGTAATAGTCCGATGGCGTCGTCAGAAACCAGTTAATTTAGTACCATCATTAGTACCACAAGCGTTGTGGTACTCAATTCAGTGGTACTAGGGCCACCAAATTGAAAAAGGCCGCTCATCATGAGCGGCCTTTTTGCATCTGCGGATCGGGCAATGTCCAGTGATGAGAACGATGAGGCCATAAGAAAAGACCCGCCATTGGCGGGTCTGGGCAGGTTCCGGATCAGGCACCTCAAGCGAGAGCAAGGAGCCTAATGCTGAGCCTCAGGTCTGCTCGTCGCGACGCTGGTTCGAAGCGTGGCGGGGAAGCGAGGGCAGCATCCGGATCACCAGACTGCTGCGCTGACGCCACGAGGTGAACCCAATGGCCAGCAGATGCAGTGCGATCATGCCCTGCAGTGCCCAGGTGCACCAGACGTGCCAGTCATCAGCCCCCAGATCAAACCCCATCTCGGTATTCTGGAACCAGCCGGTACCAGCAGTTGCCAGCACCAGCAACCAGAGCGCCCATACCGCCAACTTGCCGCTGCCGTGATGGCCTGGCGCCGGTGGCAACCGTTCACGCATCTCGTGCATCTGCTGGCGAAAATCCTCACCTTTGGGGATAAGGGCGCCCAGACGGGCGTAGCCACGGGCAAAGGTGATCCCCCAGAGCAAACGCATGGAGACCAGTGCGATGGCCGTATAACCGAGCCACTCGTGCCAATCCTCTCCCGCCTCATTGAGCCAGAGATTACCGATACAGATGGCCGCCACACCCCAATGGGTCAGGCGAACCACTGCATCCCAGCGAAAGGGATCACCCTTTTTGCTTGGCATACTTGTGATACTCCTTCTTCAGGTCGTTGACCTTGGCCAGGTGCTCGCGCGCCTTGGCTTCGTCACCGGCCTTGAGTGCAGCCAGGCTGGCATCCAGCTCGGTCTGAACCTCATTCATGCCCTCGAGGAACTTCTCCTTCTTGGCGGCAGGCATGTTCTTCTGCTTGGCGATGTCGAGCTGAGCCTTCATCTCGTTGATGTGCTTCTCCATGGTAGCCGCATCATCAGCCTTGACCGCCTGCTTGTAGTTGAAGCCAATCTTCTTCATCGGCTGTTCCAGATCGCCAGCCATGGCAGGCAACGCGATCAGACCGAACATCAGGGGCAGCAGCAGGGGGCGAACAGTTTTCAACATGGGATTTCCTTATATAACAACATGCTCAAATTATTAGGGTCACCTATGAATCCAAACAGGAATTCATCACCAGCATAATGCCATGACTCATGGTGAAGCGTTTGTGAAAAATGATGTTTTTTGTGGCAAATAGTGACAAGAGAGCCGCCATTGTTAACCACTGCAACATGAATGCATCGGCCAGCTGGCGCTTTCCGGCATAAAAAACCCCGCCATTGGCGGGGCTTGTCACTGCGGGTATCGGCCATCAGCCAGCCTGCTGTTCACGTTCGATGGCGCGCCAGCCGATGTCATTGCGATAGAAGACACCGTCCCACTGGATACGGGCAGCCAGCTGATAGGCACGCTGCTGCGCTTCAGCCACTGTGCGACCCAGCGCGGTGGCGCACAACACCCGGCCACCGGCGGTCACTACGGTATCGCCCTCAAGGCGGGTACCCGCGTGGAATACCTTCTCGCCGCTCGCCTCTTCCACCGGCAGACCGCTGATGGCCTTGCCCTGCTGGTAGTCGCCGGGATAACCGCCAGCAGCCAGCACCACACCAATGGCTACGCGGGGGTCATAATTCGCTTCTACCTGATCCAGCTTGCCGGCACAGGCGGCCAGACATAGTTCCACCAGATCGGAACGCATCCGCAGCATAATGGGCTGGGTCTCGGGATCGCCGAAACGGCAGTTGAATTCGATCACCTTGGGATTGCCCTGACCGTCGATCATCAGGCCTGCGTAGAGGAAACCGGTGTAGACATTGCCCTCGGCCGCCATACCGCGCACGGTCGGCATAATCACCTGCTCCATCACCTTGCGGTGCACTTCATCAGTCACCACTGGCGCCGGCGAATAAGCGCCCATACCGCCGGTATTGAGGCCGGTATCGCCATCCCCTACCCGCTTGTGATCCTGACTGGTCGCCATCGGCAGCACATGCTCGCCATCGACCATGACGATGAAGCTCGCCTCTTCTCCTTCCAGAAACTCCTCGATCACCACCCGGGCACCGGCGTCGCCAAAGGCATTGCCGGAGAGCATGTCGCGCACGGCCTCTTCGGCCTCGGTCAGGGTCATCGCCACTATCACCCCCTTGCCTGCGGCCAGACCATCGGCCTTGATGACGATGGGAGCCCCCTTCTCGCGCAGATAGGCCAGCGCTGGCTCAACCTCGGTGAAGTTCTGGTACTCGGCGGTCGGGATAGCGTGACGGGCCAAGAAATCCTTGGCAAAGGCCTTGGAGCCCTCCAGCTGGGCAGAAGCCGCGGTCGGACCGAAGATGGCCAGTCCCTCGGCACGGAAGGCATCGACCACCCCTTTCACCAGCGGCGCTTCCGGGCCAACGATGGTCAGACCGATGCGCTGCTCCTTGGCAAACGCCAGCAGAGCCGGGATATCGGTAGCTGCGATGGCCACGTTCTCGATACTCCCTTCGTGCGCGGTGCCGGCATTGCCGGGGGCGACGAAGACCCGGGTCACCAGAGGGGATTGCTTGGCCTTCCAGGCCAGGGCGTGTTCGCGGCCACCATTGCCAATGATCAGTACTTTCATCGTATCGCTCGCTTCTATGTGGGTCACAGGCTTCCGCCAGAGGGAAGCCGGTCGCAATAGTCAGTGGAAAAGAGACAACAAAAGGGCCGCCCGTGGCGGCCCTGATCCATCAGTGACGGAAGTGGCGCATGTTGGTAAAGACCATGCACATGCCGTGCTCGTCGGCGGCGTCGATCACCTCCTGATCGCGCATCGAGCCACCCGGCTGGATCACGCAGGAGATACCGGCAGCAGCTGCTGCATCAATGCCGTCGCGGAACGGGAAGAAGGCATCGGAGGCCATGACGGAGCCCGCCACGGTCAGCCCTTCATCTGCCGCCTTGATACCGGCAATCTTGGCCGAATAGACGCGGCTCATCTGGCCGGCGCCAACGCCGATGGTCTGGCCATCTTTGGCGTAGACGATGGCGTTGGATTTGACGAACTTGGCCACTTTCCAGCAGAACAGCAGATCTTGTAGCTCGGCCTCGGTCGGCTGACGCTTGCTGACCACGGTCAGGTCGCCCAGCGTCACCATGCCGAGATCGCGCTCCTGCACCAGCAGGCCGCCGTTGACGCGCTTGAGGTCAAACCCTTGCGCCGGAGCAGTCCACTGACCGCATTCAAGCAGACGCACGTTCTGCTTGGCAGCGACCGCTTCGCGGGCCTCCTGGCTGACGGTCGGGGCGATGATCACCTCAACAAACTGGCGGGCAACGATGGCAGCGGCGGTGGCGCCATCCAGTTCGCGGTTGAAGGCGATGATGCCGCCAAAGGCGGAGGTGGGATCGGTCTGGTAGGCGCGATCGTAGGCACTCAGCAGGTCGTTACCGACGGCCACGCCGCAGGGATTGGCATGCTTGACGATGACGCAGGCCGGCTCGTCGAACTCTTTGACGCACTCCAGCGCCGCATCAGTGTCGGCGATGTTGTTGTAGGAGAGCGCCTTGCCCTGCAGCTGGACCGCGCTGGAGACGGAACCCGGCGCGGCATGCTCCTCGGCGTAGAAGGCGGCAGCCTGATGGCTGTTTTCGCCGTAACGCATGTCCTGCTTCTTGATGAACTGGCTGTTGAAGGTGCGCGGGAAGCGGGACTCCTCGTCACCCTCCTTGTTGTCACCGTAAGAAGGAACCATGGTGCCGAAGTAGTTGGCGATCATACCGTCGTAGGCAGCAGTGTGCTCGAAGGCGGCGATGGCCAGATCGAAACGGGTGGCCAGTTTCAGGCTGTTACCGTTGGCATCCATCTCGCGAATAACCCGATCATAGTCGGCAGCTTTGACCACGATCGCGACATCTTTGTGGTTTTTAGCCGCAGAGCGAACCATGGTCGGGCCGCCGATGTCGATGTTCTCGACCGCATCGGCCAAAGTGCAGCCCGCTTTGGCAACGGTAGCAGCAAAGGGGTAGAGGTTGACGACAACCATGTCGATGGGGGAGATAGCGTGCTGGGCCATGATGGCGTCATCCTGATCCCGACGGCCGAGAATGCCGCCATGAACCTTGGGATGCAGGGTCTTGACCCGGCCATCCATCATTTCAGGGAAACCCGTGTAGTCGGAGACCTCGGTCACCGGCAGACCCGCCTCGCCGAGCAACTTGGCAGTACCACCAGTAGAGAGCAGGGCGACGCCGCGTTCGTTGAGTGCCTTGGCAAATTCCAGAATGCCGGTTTTGTCAGACACACTCAGCAGTGCACGGCGAATGGGTCGAGCTTGTTCCATCACACTATCGTCCTCAACATAACGGGGACCGTTCCATGGGAGGCGAGGCTCAACACAGAGAGTCCCCAAATAAATGGAAGTGGGGGGATTTCGCAAACCACTCTCGCCACAGGCCTGACAACGGCAAAAGTGCTTTAAGAAATGCCCGCTTGGTGCGGCGCTCTGTTATGGGCGCGTATTCTACACAAAAAATGTGACGGGTGGTGGATTTTTTAAATAGCAAAACCCTTGTGTGGCGCGGCGTTAAACGTTTGCCACTTGATTTTTGCCAAACGTTTGCCATTTAAGGGTTTTATGGCAAAAGAGCGGCCAAACCAACTTTTGTCTGCCCCTTTTATGCCCTTGGCTGGCAATCGTCCGGCAAAGGGGTGATAGTGGGTTCCGGTTTTGTTGAGTCGCATATCCAACGGGAGAAAAGGGCATGTACCGGATCGGTGAACTGGCCAAGGCGTGCGGGGTCAAGGCAGATACCCTGCGTTTTTACGAGAAGAACGGGCTCATCTCGCCGGGGATCCGTAACGAATCCGGCTACCGCCTCTACAGCGAACAGGACAAGCGGCGGCTGGAGTTTATTATCCGCGCCAAGTCGGTGGGATTCTCGCTGGCCGATATCGGCGAGCTGCTCGATCTCGATACCAACAAGGCCAAGGTCACCTGTCAGGAGGTAAAAGCGGTAGCCGACACCAAGCTGGCCCAGGTGGAGCAGAAGATCATCGAACTGACCCGCTTTCGCGACAACCTGCGCGAGCTCTCCAATATCTGCTGCGGCGGGCCGCGCTCGGCGGAGCACTGCGCCATTCTGGAAACGCTGGAGTCGGGAGCACCCGCTCATCACGAGCATCATAACCACGATGAGCATGACCACGTTGGCTGACGGCACCAGCCCGCTCATTGCTCCAACGGCGATTTGGTGACAAAATCGCCGCGTTTTTAACCGGTGCCAGAGCATCCGGTTGCCGGGTGCTCACCTGAACAGACGCCCGTCGCGAAAACCGCCATCCAGACACAGAGTCAACACACCAAGAGAAGAAAGAAGAGGAGCCATCATGGCCAAGATTCGGGTCGACCAACCCGCCCTCCCCCGTGAGGAGCATGCGCAAGGGGGCAACTATGCCCATCAGCGCGGCGAGATAAAGGATAACCATCTGCACGCCCTGCTCTCCGATCCCCTGTTTCGCAGCCGGGTCGAGCGCAACAAGAAGGGCAAGGGGAGTTACCAGCGCAAGGCCAAATTTGGCAAGCGGTGGGAGCCCGGCCAACAGCAGATGATCCGCGTCTGCTGCTGAGCGGGTTTCTACCGACCATAAACAATCAGGGCGCCAATGGCGCCCTGATTGTTTTTACTGAAAAAGCGGTCTCTCACCACCTCAAAGCTGCGCCTCAACAGGCCGCTTACTCATCCATAAACAGTTCGAGCAACACGTTAAGGTAACGATGACCGAGGGAGGTAAGTTGCCAGCTGTCGCCCAGATCGTCGATCAGCTCCTTGCTTTGGGCAATGGTCAGCACCGTCTCCACCCGCTCCAGCGGCAGGCCGGTATAGGCCTCGAATTCCGCCTTGGGGGCCGGTTCGAACAGGCGAAAGCGGTTCATAAAGTATTCGAGCGGCAGATCGTCTGCCGTCACCTGCCACTGCTCGTCCAGATAGGGGCGACTCTTGTCCAGATACCCTTTCGGATGCTTAACCTTGGCGGTACGCAGGATCTGCAGATCCGCGAGATCGGTCACCTTGCCGTGGGCACCACAGCCGATCCCCAGATAGTCGCCGAAACGCCAGTAGTTGAGGTTGTGACGGCACTGGTAGCCCTCTTTGGCGTAAGCCGAGATCTCGTACTGACGATAACCGCTGGCGGTGAGCATGGCGTGGCCCTGCTCGTAGATGTCCCACAGGGTGTCATCTTCCGGCAGTTTGGGCGGTTTGGAGGCAAATGCTGTGTTCGGCTCTATGGTGAGCTGATACCAGGAGAGGTGCGGCGGGGCGCAGTCGATCGCCTGCTGCAGGTCATAAAGGGCATCATCCAGACTCTGATCCGGCAGACCGTGCATCAGATCCAGATTGAAGGTAGGCAACTTGATGGCATGGGCCAGTGCGGCGGCCTTGCGCGCCTCTTCCGGGCCGTGAATGCGGCCGAGGCGGGTCAGCTTCTCCTGCTGGAAGCTCTGCACCCCGATGGAGATACGGTTGATGCCGGCGCGCTGGAAACCGGCGAACTTGTCCGCCTCCACCGTGCCCGGGTTCGCCTCCATGGTGATCTCGCAATCTGCGGCGAGCGGAATACGGGCCCGCACCCCGTCCAGCAAGGTTTGCATCGCCTCCACCGTCAACAGGCTGGGGGTGCCGCCGCCGATAAAGATCGAGGAGAGCGGCCGCCCCTGGGCCCACTTCAGATCCTGATCCAGATCCTCCAGCAGAGCGGCGACATATTCGAGGTGAGGCAACTCCCCCTTCTGGGCATGGGAGTTGAAGTCACAATAAGGGCACTTCTGGACGCACCAGGGCACATGAATATAGAGAGAGAGCGGCGGCAGTTGCAGCATGGGGCTTCCAATAAAACGGGGGCTCAAGGCCCCCATTGTAGATGACTATGTGTAATTGACCGTGTGTAACCGACAAGGTGGCGAAGTGACTCAGTGCGCCGCAGCCAGCGCCGCTTTGAGCTTGGCCAGCGCCTGACCGCGATGGCTCAGCTGGTTTTTCAGCTCGGCGGGCATCTGGGCGGCGGTGCAGTCGTGATCCGGCACGAAGAATACCGGGTCATAGCCAAAGCCATGTTGACCGCGCGGCTCGTCGATGATCATCCCTTCCCAGCTCGCCTGACAGATGATGGGGGTGGGATCGTCGGCGTGGCGCATATAGACCAGCACACACCAGAAGCGGGCGCTCTTCAGATACTCGGGGGCACCTTTGAGCTCGCCGAGCAGCTTCTCGATGTTGGCCTTGTCGCCGGCACCCACACCGGCAAAGCGGGCGGAGTAGACGCCGGGGCGCCCTTGCAGCAGATCGACTTCCAGACCGGAATCATCGGCCACGGCGGGCAGACCGGTAATGCGGGCGGCGTGGCGGGCCTTGATGATGGCATTCTCGACGAAGGTGGTACCGGTCTCATCGGCATCGGAGACCGCAAACTCGCTCTGTGGGATCACCTGGATCTTCATATCGGCCAACATGGCGGCCAATTCCTTCACCTTTTTCTGGTTACCTGTTGCCAGGACAAGCTTGTTCATCGAGCACCTCCGCAAAAATAATCTGCGCATTCTATGCGGCGCAAGCGTTTAGTAAAAGCGTCAATTACACCCGCTGTGATGGGGTTACGGGGGATTTGCCGCCATCGAATAACCAGCTTTTTAATACATGTTTCCATAATGGAATAACCAAAGTGATTAAATACCATTTCTATTCATTACTGTGAGTCAGTAGACTCGCGCCCCAATTCATTAACCTGGCTGACTAAAGAGGTGACAGATGCCATTGATACTTTTGCTCGTACTACTGGTGCTGTTCAGTCCGCTGGCTATCGACATCTACCTGCCCGCCATTCCGCAGATGGCCGAGCAGCTGGGCGCCGAAGTAACTCTGATGCAGGGCACCATCACCTGGTTCCTGTTCAGCATGGGACTGGGGCAACTGCTTGTTGGCCCGCTGGCCGATCGCTACGGTCGCAAGCCCATCGCGCTGGGCGGCGTGCTGCTCTATGGCCTGAGCGCGCTGGGGGCCGGTTTTGCCGCCAGCCTCGGCGAATTGATGCTGGCGCGAGTGCTGCAGGGCTTCGGCGCCTGCGCTACTTCGGTCGCCGCCTTCTCGGTGGTGCGTGACAGCTATGGCCCGAAAAAGAGCGGCCAGATGATCTCCTACCTCAATGGCGCCATCTGCTTTATTCCGGCGCTGGCGCCCCTGCTCGGTGGCTGGCTCACTGCCAAGGCGGGCTGGTCTGCCAACTTCTGGTTTATGGCCGGTTATGCGCTCATCGTCGGCAGCTGGCTGCTGTGGCGGATGCCGGAGACCCGCCCGGAGGAGACCCGCAGCGAAGGGGCCCTCATCAGCTGGTCTCGCTACAGCCCGGTGCTGCGCTCCCCAAGCTTTTTGTTCAACGCGGCGCTGTGCATGCTGGCGATGGCGGTGATCCTCGCTTATGTCACCGCCGCACCGGTGCAGCTGATGGTAAAACTGGGGCTGGATATGAGCGGCTTTAGCTACTGGTTTACCGCCAACGCCGCGCTCAACATTCTGGCCTGCTTCATGGCGCCGCGCTTTATCGCCAAGGTGGGGCCAAGACGCACCCTGCGCATCGGCCTGCTGGTGTTGATGCTCTCGGCTATCATCCTGACTTTGGCCATGCACATCGAGCATCCGCTGGCGATGATGGGGCCGGTGTTCCTCTCCAGCATCGGCTTTGCCATGATTCTGGGCGCTGCCGCCGGCATGGCGCTGGCACCATTCGGCCACTGCGCCGGTACCGCAGCGGCCCTGCTCGGCCTGTTCCAGATGAGCGGCTCCGGCGCCCTGGTTGGTCTGACCGGCGCCCTGATGCACGACCCGCTCAGCCAGCTGGCACTGCATATGTGGCTACTGCTGCCGCCTCTGGTGATGCTGATGACCCGGCACGGCCGACGCTTGTGTTTGCAATAAATCCTGTGCTCTGATGGGCACACTCAGGGGGCCATCGGCCCCCTTCTCGTTTGTATCGCCTTTACAACGAATGGCCATCCGGCAGAGAGCCGGCGATGGCAACCCCACTCACTCGATGTCAGCGGAGAACTCCCGATGAGCCACACTCTCAACGCAGCCCTGGTGGGCTATGGCTTTGCAGGCAAGACCTTTCACGCCCCCTTCCTCTCCACCACGCCGGGCTTGTCCCTGAGCTGGATAGTCAGCAGCGATGCTGCCAAGGTGCAGGCCGATCTGCCCGGTTGCCGGGTCGGTTCACTGGAGGAGGTACTGAGCGATGAGACCGTCGATCTGGTGGTGATCGCCACCCCCAACGACACCCACGCTCCCCTCGCCCGCCAGGCGCTACTGGCAGGCAAACATGTGGTGATCGACAAGCCCTTTGCACTGGATCTGGCCGAAGCGCAAGCGCTGGTCGAACTGGCCGAAAAGCAGCAGCGGCTGCTCAGTATCTTCCACAACCGCCGTTGGGACGGGGATTTCCTTACCGTGTGCCGTTTGATTGCCGAAGGGACGCTGGGGCAGATCGTCCAGTTCGAATCCCATTTCGATCGCTATCGCCCCGAAGTGCGCCAGCGCTGGCGCGAAGCAGGTGGCCCGGGTTCCGGCCTCTGGTTCGATCTCGGCCCCCATGTACTGGATCAGGCGCTGCAGCTGTTCGGCCAGCCGGACTGGCTGCAGGCCGATCTGGCCGAGCAACGCCCCGGCGCACTGGCGGACGACTACTTCCATGTGGTGCTGGGTTACGGTGCTCTGCGGGTTATTCTGCATGGCAGCTGTCTGGTCTCGGCCACCATGCCGCGCTTTGTCATTCACGGCAGCCAGGGATCGTTCGTGAAATTCGGTATGGATGTGCAGGAAGATCAGCTCAAGCAGGGCTTGCGGCCACCAGCAGCTGATTGGGGCATGGATAGCGAACCCGGTCAGCTCAGCCGCATTGTCGATGGTCAGTTACAGCAGCAGAGCGTGGTGGGTGAGGCGGGGGATTATGGCGCCTACTATCGCGGTATCTGCGCCGCCATCAAGGGCGAAGGGAGCAACCCGGTGCCAGCAAGTGAAGCGCTGGCGGTGATGGCGCTGCTGGATCTGGCCCGTCAGAGCCACCTTGAGGGAAAACGGCTGCCCTGTCAGAAGCTGTCTGACTAAGGTGCGGGTCATCGGCCGCGCTTGACCAACCTTGACCTTGTCAAACCTCCACAAGATGGCAACAAAGTGGTGTTTTATTGTGCAATTAGCACCATTTAACGGCATCTTGTATTGATATCAGTCGTTGCAGTGGAGCTTTTTATCCACGGCACGAAAAAATGTCATTGTGATATCCGTTTTCATCGGTAACTAATGGGGCTATATTGCGCCCGCCTGCTGCCTCCCGGCTTCTTGTTTCAATACCGGGCAACGGTGGGCGCTGTGATGGTTGCACAGACCATCTCTCCATATTTATTTGAGGGAATGCACATGAACAAAGTACTGGTAGCCGGTATCCTGGGTCTGATGTTGACTGCTTGCGGTCAGAAAGAAGAAAAAGCTGCCGCTCCTGCTGCTGCTCCGGCCGCCGAAGTTGCTGCCACTGTAGAAAAAGCCGCTAGCGAAGCCACCTCTACCGTAGAGAAGGCCACCTCCGAAGCGACTGCAACCGTAGAAAAAGCTGCTACCGAAGCCGCTACCAAGGTTGAAGCTGCAGTGAGCGATGCCAAGGCCAACTAAGCCTGCACCTCATTCGAAGACGGGTCCGAAGGCAACTTCGGGCCCGTTTTTTTATCTGTCGTTCAGGAGGCCGGATTAATCAGCGAGGTGAGGATGTGATCCTCCCAGCGGCCATTGATCATCAGATATGCCCGCGCGAATCCCTCCCGCTCGAAACCAAGCCGCTCCAGCAAGGCGCCACTGCGCTGATTGGCAGGCATATAGCAAGCCATGATGCGATGCAGATCGTGCTCGCGAAACAGGTAGTCAATGGCGGCTGACAGCACCTCTCTCATCACCCCCTGCCCCTGATGCTGCTGGTCGATGGCATAGCCCAGATGACACGCCTTGAAGACCCCCATCAGGATATTGCTGAAGTTGCAGGTGGCGATCACCCGCTCGCCAGCCGGATCGAGGGCCACCAGATTGACGCCGGTGCCGTTGAAGAACTGGCTGTAGCTGTCCTGCAGCCGGGCATGCCAGTAAGAGAGGGTGTAAAAGTGCTCGTCGCGCAGCGGCTCCCAGTGGGCGAGATGGGCGCGGTTGCGCCGGTAGAAGTCGAGCATCATGGGGGCCCGATCCGGCGACAGTATGGTCAGGTGGGTGCGGGCCGTCTTGATATGTGGCAGCGCCATCAGGACTCTCGCTGTCTTAGCCACTCATCGCGCAGCAAGCTGTAGTGGGCATGGTCCACAATCCGGTTGCCCAGCCGCTCTGCGCGCCGGGTCACCCCCTCTTGCTGCATCCCGAGCCGTTCACAGACGGCTCTGCTGGGCTCGTTATCGGTGGCGGCGCTGATCTCCACCTTCTCCATCCCCATCTCCTCGAAGGCGTGGTGGATCAGGGCCTGACAGGCACGGGTGATGATACCGTTGCCCTGCCAGCGCTCCGCCAGCCAGTAGCCGATGACCACCTTGCCAAGGTCGTGATCGATGCTGTTGTAACCTATGACCCCCACCACCTCACCCTGATACTCGATGGCGGTGGTGAGCCCCTCGCCCCGGGCGAACTTCTCGATGGCACTGCGAATGAAGAGGGCGCTGTCAACGGGGCGCTGGATCAGTGGCGGCCAGGGCAGCCACTGGGAGAGGTACTCCCGGTTGTCATTGCAGAGGGCAAACAGTTCGCTCGCCATATCGGGCTGCAAGAAGAGCAGCGCAAGCTCGTCGTCCAACTGCCATGAAAACATGGGATTCTCCTTTCAAATCAGTGATCAAATCGAAAACCAGCACCCAATGTAGCCAATCGCCACTGGCCGCGCCAGCCACTTTTACGGCCCTCATCCGGCAGGCTTCGCAGAGGGTGACAGCGCACGTACTCTCCTCCCTCAAAAGAGGAGGGTGGGTGTCTGAAACCGGATAATGCTCTCCACATGGCGCCGACGAATGCCCACAAACGGCACTTTGGCAGATCCTGCTACCCCTTTGTGCTGCTCTGTCACTTTTGACAGGGGGTACTTTCCCCCACCGGCACTAGCTTCAAAACGCCCGACCTTCGGTCGGTTTATCAACCTCATCGATTTAAGGAAAGAAGAGATGAATAAAATTTATCTGGCCGTTGCGCTGGCTTGCTGGGGAAGCGCCGCACTGGCGGCGCAAGAGGTAGAGATCAACGTAACGACAAACGGCATCCGGGCCATAACCGGCCTCAGTGCCGCGAGTGCTACCTTGCAACTGGAAGATGGCGAGTTTCGTCAGGTACGGGTGGTACAGCTGCCCAACGGCCAGCAGCGGATCCGCTACGAGCAGGTCTGGAACGGCATCCCGGTAATGGGTCAGGTGGTGGTGGCTGACAAGAGCCTGAACGGCCAGCTGCAACAGGCCAGCGGGCGCATGCTGCGCCAGATCGATCAGGATGTGGCAAGCCCGGTCGCCACCCTCTCGCCACAGGATGCCGCCAGCAAGGCCAAGGCGGGCAGCAAGGGGAGCAACGAGCAGGTCAAACTCTACGTGATGCAGGATGAGAACGGGCTGGCCCGGCTGGTTTATCAGGTCTCCTTCATCGCCGAAGGTGACAAGCCCAGCCGCCCCTTCGTCATTCTTGATGCCCAGAGCGGTGAGGAGCTCAAACGCTGGGAGGGGATCAACCACAAGGATGCGACCGGCCCGGGGGGCAACATCAAGACCGGCAAATACGTCTACGGCACCGATTTTGGCCCGCTCATCGTGGATGACAACTGCCGGATGACCAGCCCCAACGTCGATACCATCAACCTCAACCACGCCACCTCTGGCGGCACCATCCACCAGTTCACCTGCCCGGAGAACCGGGTCAAGGAGATCAACGGCGCCTACTCGCCCCTCAACGACGCCCACTACTTCGGCAACGTGGTGTTCGACATGTACCGCAACTGGTACAACACGGCGCCATTGACCTTCAAGCTGAAGATGCGGGTTCACTACAGCAAGAATTACGAGAACGCCTTCTGGGATGGCAGCCAGATGACCTTCGGTGACGGCGCCACCACCTTCCACCCGCTGGTGAGCCTCGATGTGGCGGCCCACGAGGTGAGCCACGGCTTTACCGAGCAGAACTCCGGGCTGATCTATTCAGGACAATCCGGCGGCATCAACGAGGCCTTCTCCGATATGGCGGGGGAAGCGGCCGAGTTCTACATGAAGGGGAGCAACGACTGGCTGGTCGGTGCCCAGATCTTCAAGGGCAACGGCTCCCTGCGCTACTTCGAGGATCCGACCCGGGATGGCAGCTCCATCGGCCATGCCGCGGATTATCAGGAGGGGATGGATGTACACCACAGCTCCGGGGTCTATAACCGCGCCTTCTACCTGCTCGCCACCAGCAGTGGCTGGAACACCCGCAAGGCATTTGAAGTCTTCTTGCTGGCCAACCGCCTCTACTGGGGCGCCAGCACCAACTATCAGCAAGGGGCCTGCGGCGTCAGCCGGGCGACCGCCGATCTGGGTTACAGTCAGGCGGATGTGGCACGGGCCTTCCAGACCGTCGGGGTCGATGCCAGCTGCGGCAGCACGCCGCCACCGAGCGACAACGTGCTGCAAAACGGCGTGCCGGTGAGCAACCTCGCCGCCAGCAAGGGTGGCAAGCTCAACTACACCCTGAACGTACCGGCGGGCACCAGGTCGCTGCAGATCAGCAGCAGTGGTGGCACCGGAGATGCCGACCTCTACGTCCGCTTTGGCAGCGCCCCCACCAGCAGCAGTTACGACTGCCGTCCTTACAAGGGGGGCAATAACGAAAGCTGCTCGTTCACCAATCCCAAGGCGGGCACCTGGCATGTGCAGCTGTCAGGGTTTGCAGCGTTCAGTGGCGTGACCCTCAAGGCCAGCTACTGATCCACCCGATGCGGGTCTTGTCCCGCATCGTTCTACTCATTGCGCCACCGTTTCGCCAACGTGCGGGCGGTGGCCAACACGGTTTCCCGAGCCGGGTTGGGCCGCTTGCCACCGCGCCACGCCATCATCACATCCCAATGCTCCTGCGGCAGATTGCGCACATCGAGCCTGACCAACCGCCCCACCTCCAGATCCCGCTTGATAGCCAGCTCCGGCATCAGGGTGATAAATCCGTGTTCCAGCGCCAGATCCCGCGCTGCACTGGCGGGTTGCACCGCATGCAGGGGGCTGGCGGCCCGCCGCAGCCGCCGCAACTGCTGGATAAAGACGTCACACCCCGGCCCCCATACCTGAGGCGCCAAACGCTGGTCGGCAATATCCTCCAGGGTGAGGCCGTGACAACCGGCCAGCGGATGCAGTGGCGAGGCGATAGCGATAATGGGGGAGCAGCAGAGCAGCTCCATCTGGAGGCCAGCAACCGGCGGGCGCTTGAGCACAAAGCCGATATCGGCCTCGCCGGTCAGCAGCGACTGCATGATCTCGCCGGAGTGATCCGTGGTGCAGCGGATCTCGAACGGCTCATCCACCAGCTCCATCAATAGCGAGCCAAACACCACCGAAGTGAGGGAGGGCAGGCTGGAGAGACGGATACAAGGCAGCGCCGGTGCCCCCTGCAGTGCCAGCCGCCCTTCGCTCAGGATCGCCAGCGCAGAGCGGGCCGATGGCAGAAACTCCTCGCAGGCACGGGTCGGCGTCACCCCGCGTCGATGACGCTGAAACAGCGGCGCCCCGAGGCTCTCCTCCAGCTGGGCAATCCGCTGGCTCACCAGCGGCTGTGACCAGCCACGAATGGCCGCCGCCTGACTGAAGCTGCCCAGCTCGGCCACATCCAGCAGCAGTTGCAGATCGTCCAGATCCATAGACATAAATAATCCTGATATGAAATATAGGTAGTTGTCGTCTACCACTATATCTAAACCCTCTCCAGAATGAAGATATCTGTGAATGAGAGGGCGTTATGGTCGATAGGGCGAGGTTTTGGGGACGCTGGTTTCTGGCGCTGGATACCACACTGGTGATCCTGGGTTTCTTTGTGGTGATGCCGATGATCAGCCTGCGCTTCGTCGATCAACTCGGCTGGGCGGCCGGTCTGGTGGGGCTGGCCCTCGGCCTGCGCCAGCTGACCCAGCAGGGGCTGGGGATCTTTGGCGGCTCGCTGGCCGACCGTTTTGGCGCCCGCCCGCTCATCGTCACCGGCATGCTGTTGCGCGCCGTCGGCTTTGCCACCCTGGCCTGGGCCGACAGTGGCACCATGCTGATTTTCTCCTGCTTCCTCTCAGGTCTGGGCGGCTGCCTGTTCGACCCGCCCCGGGCCGCACTGGTGATCAAATTTACCCGTCCCCATGAGCGGGGCCGCTTTATCTCCCTGCTGATGATGCTGGAGAGCGCAGGCGCCGTCACCGGTGCCCTGCTCGGCAGCTGGCTGCTGCGCTTTGACTTCACCTACGTCTGCCTGCTGGGTGCCGGGCTCTTCACCCTGGCGGCTCTCTGCAACTGGACCCTGCTGCCCGCCTACCGCCTCTCGGTCAAACCGACTCCGATGCGGGAAGGGTTGGGGCAGGTGCTGGCGGATCGCGCCTTCTGTCGGCTGGTGCTGATCTTAAGCGGCTACTACATGCTGTGGGTACAGGTGATGCTGATTTTCCCTATTCTGGTCAAGCAGCTCTCCGGCACCACCACGGCAGTGGGCTGGATGTACAGCCTGGAAACGGCGCTGTCACTGGCGCTGCTCTACCCTATCGCCCGTTTTAGCGAGCGGCGCTATCGGCTGGAGAGCCGACTGATGGCAGGTATCCTGCTGATGACGGTGGGGATCGGGCTGGTCGCCTTTGTCAGCACCCTCTCCGGCATCTTCGTACTGCTGGCCTGCTTCTATCTCGGGATCATCATCTGTGAACCGGCCAGGGAGACCCTGATGACCCGGCTTGCCAACCCCACAGCCCGCGGCAGCTACATGGGCTTCAGCCGCCTCGGACTGGCGCTGGGGGGCATGACCGGCTACGTGGGCGGTGGCTCCCTCTATGACTTCTCGCTGCAACAGGGACAACCTGCCCTCCCCTGGCTGGTGCTGGGCACCATAGGCGTCGCCACCATGTTGCTGCTCGCCCGCTGCTTCTCCCGCCGCCCGGAGCTGGCCATCAGAGCAGCCGCCTGACGACCGCCCCACCTGCGGCAGCCCAATCAACGGGGCTGCCGCTCACCCCAAATTCTGCAAGCCATCACAGCAAAAGGTTGCGAATTACAACTTTTACGTTATTTTAGTTGTCATGCACAACTAAAAAGGAAACCACGACATGGATCCCCGTCCCCTGCGCGCCCTGTCGCGCGATCTGGTTCGCGAACTCGGCATGCTCTCCCAGCAGTGCGGCAACCTGGCCCTCACACCCATCGAGGCTCACCTGCTGATCGAGCTGGAGAATGCCCCGGCCACCAACCAGCAGCTGGCAGAAAAGCTGCACATTGACAAATCCAACGCCAGCCGTCCGCTGGCCCGCCTCGCCGAGCGGGAGCTTATCAGCTGGCACCCGCACCCATCCGACGGGCGCAGCAAGGAGGCCCGCCTCACTGCCGACGGGCAGGCGATGTTGCTGACGCTGCATCGGGAGATGGACGGGGCGATGGAAGAGATGCTGGCACAGTTGAGCCTGTCCGAGCGGGAGCAGCTGTGGCAAGGGCTGCGGCTCTATCGCAGCGCCCTCTCCCGCGCCCGTCGCCAGCGGGGTTACCAGATCCGCCCCATCACGGCGGCGGACAATGCCCAGATCGCCTTGGTGATCCGCGCCGTATCGGCCGAATATGGTCTCACCGCAGACAAGGGGTATGGCGTCTCGGATCCCAATCTCGACACCCTCTCCCAGAGCTATCAGGGGGAGAAGAGCCGCTACTGGGTTATCGAAGGGCCGGACGGTTCCATCCTCGGCGGTGGTGGTATCGCGCCATTGGCGGGAGAAGAGGGAGTCTGCGAGCTGCAGAAGATGTACTTTATGCCCGCCCTGCGCGGACTGGGCCTTGGCAAGCGGCTGGTGTTGCAGGCACTGGATGCCGCTCGTGGTTTGGGCTATCGCCGCTGCTATCTGGAGACCACTGAGGTACTGCGCGAAGCCACCAGCCTCTATGAATCACTGGGCTTTGAACACCTGCCCGGCCCCCTTGGCTGCACCGGCCACGGGGATTGTGAGATCTGCATGGTGTTAGACCTAGCGCTCTAAAGTGATAGCGGCAAGCAGGAGTCTCCCCTGCTTGCCGCTTCGTTTACTGCGGCAGCGCCACTACCCGGAATCGCTCCAGCACCAGCGTGGCGTGCTCATCAAATTCTCTCCCTTCCGCCTTCATCTCGCGTTCGAAGAAAGCCTTGTGCGCCTCGTGCCACCAAGCCAAAGAGCCATCTCCCTCCCCTTCCTCGGCGGCAAACGCAGCATCAATCTCATCGAATGGACACAAGGTGACTGACACCAGTTCAACCAGAGCCTTGGGCAGACCACTCCAGTCGGTTACCACCAGTAGGTCCCCCTGTTCCGGCATCCGCTCGCCCTTCTCCAGATACCAGTAAGCGAGGCTACAGGTTGCTCGCTTGCGGCCTGCTGCTACCAGCGCGGCACAGAGGTTGGCATTGTGTGCATCAGCACAGAAGTAGTCCGCTGAGACATGACGAGCCCGTGCTGCCACCGGCAGGGATAACAGATAACTCTCAGCCAGAGCCGAGCAGGCAGGATTCATCGATTCAACCATCACCTCTCCTTGATGCATAAAAAAATCCCGCCATCTGGCGGGATTTGGTAAGCAGTATCAGTGCTCGCGAGTCTGGCGGAACTCGACGTCCGGGTGGCGCTCCTGGGCCAGGCGCAGGTTGACCATGGTCGGTGCGATATAGGTGAGGTTGTCACCGCCATCGAGGGCCAGGTTGACCTCGTTCTTGCGCTTGAACTCTTCGAACTTCTTGACGTCGGTCCCTTCCACCCAGCGGGCGGTGGAGACGTTGACCGCCTCGTAGATGGCCTCGACGTTGTACTCGCTCTTCAGACGAGAAACCACCACGTCAAACTGCAGCACACCGACCGCACCGACGATGAGATCGTTGCTGATCAGCGGACGGAACACCTGTACCGCCCCCTCTTCGGAGAGCTGGACCAACCCCTTGAGCAACTGCTTCTGCTTGAGCGGATCGCGCAGGCGGATGCGGCGGAACAGTTCCGGTGCGAAGTTCGGGATACCGGTGAACTTGAGATCCTCACCCTGGGTGAAGGTGTCGCCGATCTGGATGGTACCGTGGTTGTGCAGACCGATAATGTCACCGGCGAAGGCGTCTTCCGCCTGCTCACGGTCACCGGCCATAAAGGTCACGGCGTCGGAGATGTTCACATCCTTGCCGATACGCACGTGGCGCATCTTCATGCCCTTGGAATAGGTGCCTGACACGATACGCATAAAGGCGATACGGTCGCGGTGCTTCGGATCCATGTTTGCCTGGATCTTGAACACGAAGCCGGAGAACTTCTCCTCGGTCGCCACCACTTCGCGGCTCTCGGCCTTGCGTGGCATGGGAGACGGCGCCCAGTCAGTCAGGCCATCCAGCATGTGGTCAACACCGAAGTTACCCAGTGCGGTACCGAAGAAGACCGGGGTCATCTCGCCAGCGATAAAGGCATCGTGATCGAACTCGGGAGAGGCGCCCTGCACCAGCTCCAGCTCATCACGCAGCTGCTGGGCCAGATCTTCGCCGACGGCGGCATCCAGATCCGGGTTGTTCAGCCCCTTGACCACCCGCTTCTCCTGGATGGTGTGGCCCTGACCGCTCTGATAGAGATAGGTCTCATCCTTGTAGAGGTGATAGACACCCTTGAAGGATTTGCCACAGCCGATAGGCCAGGTGATGGGGGCACACATGATCTTCAGCTCGCGCTCTACTTCATCCATCACTTCCATCGGATCGCGCACTTCGCGGTCCAGCTTGTTCATGAAGGTGAGGATGGGGGTATCACGCAGACGGGTGACTTCCATCAGCTTGCGGGTCCGGTCTTCAACACCCTTGGCGGCATCGATGACCATCAGGCAGCAGTCGACCGCGGTCAGGGTACGGTAGGTATCTTCGGAGAAGTCCTCGTGACCCGGGGTGTCAAGCAGGTTGACCAGACAATCGGCATAGGGAAACTGCATCACCGAGGTGGTGATGGAGATACCACGCTGCTTCTCCATCTCCATCCAGTCGGATTTGGCGTGCTGGCCCGAGCCACGGCCCTTGACGGTACCGGCGCGCTGAATGGCCTGTCCGAACAGCAGGACTTTCTCGGTGATGGTGGTTTTACCCGCATCCGGGTGCGAAATGATCGCAAAAGTGCGTCTCTTGGAGACTTCACTCAGAAATTCAGCTGACATAATTCAACGTTCTTCTATTGAGCGGTGGCATCAGCCACCGTGGGAATAAATCCGGAATGCCGCTCACGGCACATGTATACGCAACGAAAGCCACGCCAGCTGGCGTGTTGCCAACCTGGTGGAGAGAGGGAGGAGGGTTGCGTTACATGGGTCTTATCGCCTGAGTCAAAGCAAAATTGCGCGACATTATACCCGCGCGAGTGAAAAATACCCAGTCCGTCAGTCGTCTGTTTCCACCCGGTTGCGCCCGGCCCCTTTTGCCCGGTAGAGAGCCTCATCCGCACGCCGGATCAACGCGGCCAGATCCTGATCATCATCGCGCTGGCAGGCACACCCGATGCTGATGGTCACCGGATGGGACAAACCGGGCAACGCCCGTTGGCCGACCCTGGCGCGGATCCGCTCAGCCAAACGGGACGCCTCCTCCAGCCCCGTCTCCGGCAGCAGTGCCAAAAACTCCTCTCCACCGGTACGGCCCAGCAGATCCTGCTGCCGCAACTCTCTTGCCACCATTCTGGATACCCACTGCAGTACCCGGTCTCCCTGATGATGCCCCAGCAAATCGTTGATCCGCTTGAAGTGATCGATATCAAAAAGCAGCAGAGAAAAGGGCATTCGCTGCCTGCGGGCCAGCTCAAAGTGCTCGCGCCCATCCACCAGCACCCGACGCCGGTTATCGATGCCGGTCAGCTCATCGGTAAAGGCCAACCGATGCATCCGACGATTGCGCTCCAGCAACCACCTCATCGTCAGCAGAGCCACTCCACCGCAGAGCACCATCACCACCAGCAACCAGAAGCGACGCTCCTTGATCTGCGCCAGCTCCTGCCGCTGCAACTGCTGCTCGACCCGCAACCGCTTGTTCTCTTCCGCCTGGCGGGTCAGTTCAAACTGGCCGCGCACCCAGGCTGTACTCTGCTCTCGCTGCATCTGGTCGAGGCGCTGCTCTTGCACCAAATGATCCCGCAAGGCCGCCAGCGCAGCCGGATAGTCCCCTTGCAGCTCGAATGCTTCGCTGCGCACTGCGTAGAGATCCATCAGGTAACGAGTGTGCCCCTCAGCCTTCAGGATCGGTTCAATCTTCGCCAGTGCGCTCAAGGCCGGGACCGGATCCCGCATTTTCACCTGCAGTTTGGCCATTACCAGCTCGAGATGGGCGTGGAGGATAGGATCAACTTCAGGGGTGAGCACGCCTGCTGCCTGCGCCAGCAAGCGTCCGGCCTGCTCCAGGCGCGCCAGACCGAGCAGAGCCTCCGCCAGCATCACTTGACGATCCGCATGTTCAATCCGGTACTCGGGTTGTTGCAAAAAGGCGAGACTACGTTCGAGCTCCTGCTGCGCTTCCTGATAGCGCCCCGTCTCCAGATAGACCAGAGCCAGCTGCTCTCTCATCCTGGCCAAACCGAACCCGTCATGGTTGTGGGCAAAGTGTTCATGCAACCGGTTCAGGGTAGTGAGAGCCTCGGCATAGAGACCCATGCGGCGAAACGCGGCGGCAATCTCGAGCTGCGCCCGGTTATACCAGGTGGTCAATCCCAACCGTTCGTAGATGTCGTGCGCCCTAGTGAGATCCACCAGCCCCTGCCCTGACGCCCCCTGAAACGACAACATGGCTCCCCGGTGGGACAGCGCCAGCGCCTCCAGCTTGAGCACAGCGGCCTCCCCTGCCAACCGCAGCCCCTCATCATAATCCCGACGGGCTTGTGCCACCTCGCCGAGCAGCTGATTGAACCAGCCACGACAGATGAGCAACTCGGCAATGGCTGCGTCATCTCCCCGTTGTTGAGCCAGCACCAGTTGGCTGTCGGCATACGCAATCGCACGGCGAGACGCCTGGATGTCATCGGCAGATTGGGCCCAGCAAGCCAGACGACTGATCCGCATCAGCTGGGACGGTGGATAGTCGCTGCCATCCCGCAGCAAGCGAGCAACGCGCTCCCGCAGCAACTCGATAGGCTGATGGACCTGCTCCATCTCCTCCAGTTCATTTTCCAACTGCTCGGGGGACAAGGGTCTGGCTGCCAGCCCGAATACCGCCAGCAACAGCAGCAAGGCAAGTCGGCTCATAAACACTCCGGATGAATGGGGAAAGAGCAGCAGGCGACCCGATACCGGAAAATCACCCTGTAACAACGGCTGTAAAGGCTACCGCAAGGAGAGAGGACTTGAATGGGTTTCATCTCACATTTTACAGCAATATCATAACGTTGGAATGAGGAGGGGGATACAGAGCGAAAGAGGGGGCTGGCTCCCTCCCGGTAACTAATGATGCTGCCAGCGCCGCAGTAGCCGGCCGCGCAGACCGCAATCGAGCAGCCAGCTGTTGTCAAAGATCCGCAACAGTGCCGGTTTGGCGTGCCGGGACATGGCCACTGCGTGAAAGCGGGTCTGGCGCTGGCGATAGCGGTTCATCTGCTCGAGCAGGGCATGGGGCAGACTCTGAGCGATAAAGTCCGAAATAACCAGCACATCTGCCTTGGCAAAAGCGGGCTCATCGAGTTTGACCAGCGCCTTCTCCAGACAAGGCACCAGATCGGTACCACCGTGAAAGCTCATGGAGAGGAAGCGCTCCGCCTTGTCCAGTCCGGTATCGGCGGTGATCTCAAGGGTCGCCACCTCGGTAGAGAAGAGCATCAGGTAGCAACCGCGCTTCTCATCCATCGCCACCTTGAGCAGCGCAAGAAAGAGTGCCTTGGCACACTCCTCGGGATAGCCCCCCATGGAGCCGGAGGTATCGACACAGACGATAAAGGGGCCCCGCTGCTGCAACTGCTGCCCCCCCTGCTCCGGGGTGCGCAGCATGATGCGCTGGCGCGGCAAGGTGCCGCGTGACTGGTAACTGAGCAGGCGCCGCTCCAGATAGCGGCGGTAGAACTCCAGCTCCAGCTCCGGCAGCCCCAGCATCACCGCCTCGCTTGGCAGTAGCCGCATCAGGTCGCTCGCCTGGTGGATGCCCACCAGGTCGTCCGGCACATCGTCGCTGGGGGCGGGCTCCAGCTCCAGCACCTGAACCGGTGGCACCGGCTGCTCCTGCGCCCGGCGATCCCGCTCGCTGCGCCCGAGCAGAGCGGCAATCTCCGCCAGCAAGGGCTCGCGCTGCAACATACGGGCGTATTGCTTGACCAGCACCAGACTGCGTTTGTGCCAGTGCCCCTGCGCCAGATCCCAAAGACCACCGGCTGAGATCTGGTTCGGATCGAGGGCATCGGCCAGGGTGCGGCTCGCCAGCAGCTGATCTTCAATCTCCTGACGCTGCTTCTCCCGCTCCGCCTCGGCGATCTGCTGCTGCAGTTGCAGCAGGCTCCCCACCAGACTGGCGCGCCACTTATCGATAAAGAGCTGGCGCAGCCCCTCGGTGGGGTGAGCCATCAGCTGGCGAACCAGCGAACGGGCCTCACCGGCAAAGGGGCTGTAGTGATCCAGCGACTCCAGCAGGGCGGGCAAACGGCCTATCAGTTCGGTCATCGGCAACTGCCGGTGCGCCTGATAGAGCAGGTACTCCTGCTCCAGCGCCACCGGCACCGGCTTGTGACGGATCTCCTCGCCAAGCTGCTCACCCCAGCTCTGCAGGCGCTTTTTCAGCAGCTTGCCCTGCAGCGGGGAGCGCTTGATGAACTCGGAGATCTTGGGCGACGCAGCAAGCAAAAGAGCCACCTCCCCTGCCAGCTCCCCTTCACCGATCAGGAGCCCCAGATCCAGCATGCCAATCTCAAGCATGAGCGCTCCTTACTCGTCCAGCCTTGGCAACCGCTCGCGCCACTGTGTCAGCTCGCCGCGCAGCAGTTCAAGATCCCGGCTCAGCACGAAGAAGCTGTCTTCCACCTGTTGCAGCCAGCGCTGGGCAATAAAGAGGTGCTGCCGATGACGATCGAACAGAGTGCGCTGCTGTTTAAGCTCCTGCACCACCTTGCCAACCTGGGCAAGCAGCTCATCGAGCGCTTGCAGCCAGGGCTCCAGCACCACCTCAGGGATGGCGTTGCGCTCCATCAATACCAGCGGGATCTGCTGGCGCTGGATATCGAGCACCTGCAGGCGCAGCTCATCGTCAAGTACCAGCTCGTAGTGTCCCTCTTTCGGGTTGCCATATTGATAACCCACCAGCGCCTCACCGGTCGGATGCCAATGGGAAAGCAGGGTACGATCGAACACCAGGGTGCTGGTGAGACGCTCGGGATCGCTGCCATCCAGCGGGGCCGGGGTGAGCAGATGGAAGTGCACCTGCTTGCCAAAGGGTCTGGCGTTGGCGAGCGGGATCTCGATCCCCCTCGCCCGTCTGCCAAACCACTGCTTGCGCTTGCGCGCCTTGCAGCAGAGACGTTGTGCCACGCCCTGTTTGAGCTGTTTGAATTGATCCCGCAGGACAAGCAGCTGGCGGGTCAAGGCCAGTTGCTGATAACCGTAGAGACGGGAAAACTCGGTCATCATCTCCAGCAGGGCGGTGCGGGACTCCTCGTCGTGCCAGAGACAATCCTTGAACAGCAGCAGATCTACCGGTGCGACCTCATCGCGGCCATTGAAGAAGGCGCTCGCCTTGATGAGCCGTACCGCCTTCTTCCAGCGGCGATCCGACACATAACAGCGATGGGCCAGCTGGCTGTCTAGCTGCTGGCGCAGCTGATAGATAAGTTCGAAACAGGCATCCGGCAGGCGCACCAGCTCAATCTGGCTCTGCCACTGCTCGTACTCATCCCCCCGGATCTGCAGGGATTCCGGCAGATTCTGGTGGGCGTGACCGTCGCTGGCCAGCATGGATTGAAAGTTGGCTTTCTCCTGCACCCGGTCCATCCAGATCCGCACCAGCATCCGGTCGTAGAGCGCTTCCAGCCCGCTGTCCGGCGCCGGCAGCTCGTTGGAGGCGGTCACCAGCAGCCGCATGGGGATGGGATGCTGGCTATCACCATTGCGGAACTGCCGTTCGTTGATGGCGGTGAGCAGGGTGTTGAGAATGGCGGGACCCGCCTTCCAGATCTCGTCGAGGAACACCACCTCAGCCTCCGGCAGATAGCCGGCAGTGAGGCGCAGGTATTTGCCATCCTCTTTCAGCGCCTGAATGGAGAGGGGGCCAAATACCTCCTCCGGTGTGCTAAAACGGGTCATCAGATATTCAAAGTGGCGGGCGTCGTGAAAGGCCAGCTTGAGGCGACGGGCAATCAGACTCTTGGCGATACCGGGTGGCCCCAGCAAGAAGACACTCTCGCCACTGAGGGCTGCCAGCAGACCGAGGCGCAGGGCATCCTGCCGTTCATAAAGCCCCTCACCGAGGGCTGCCAGCAGCCGGGGCAGGCGCTCCTGGATGGGAATAAGACGCGCAGGGTTCTGGGCTTGAGCTAAAGACGACATAGAGAGTGTTCCGAAGCTGGGATGATGTTAGCCCCAAGGCGCGATATCCATTTGCTCGACCTTGGGTTTTGTCTTGTTATGATGTTTATTCTGGTATCTCTTGCCGCACAATACCCGCCTCTGGCAGGAAAAAACGCAAAGGCAGTGCGATACCGTATCGGCAGCGTGCTGCGCCCATGCATAGCCAGTGTCGTGATGGCACCATGCCCGCATGCGCCAGATGATGCGTTGCAAAGGGTGCAGCAAAAGCGGTTCGAGTGTACCCTGCGCAACACAATTTTCCCCAACGCAGATCAAGAGTGAGTCGCCCCAGATGCAAGATCCCGTTCGTCAGAGCATGTTGGCCCGCATGGGCATTCAAAGCTGGCAACTGCGTCGTCCGGCATTGCTGGGTGCAGATCTCGTACCCGAGCTTGCGCAAGATGCCGTGCAGCCCGACCAGACAGCACCGGCCACCCGCGCTCCGCTGCCCAGCGGCAAACTCTGGTTGCTGGCGCCTCAGCTGCCTGCCACCACGCTGCTGGCGGATATCTGCCAGCTGCTCGGCATGACCCCCGACGAGGTCTCACTGCTCAGCGAGCTGCCGCCTGCCGATCTGCAAACGGCGGATGCCTCACCGCTGCTCTGGCTGACGGAGGCCAACCCGGAACGACCCGATGCGTTGATCTGTCCGCTGGCCCCCAGTGCCGCACAAAAGCGCGCCCTGTGGCAACAACTACGCCGACACCTGGCGAACAGTACGGCATGATCATGCCTTCAACGCCCTCTTGGAAGCCGCTCTTTTTACCTGATTTTACAAAAGTCGTCTTTGCCAACCCCGACATCCTCCACCCAGTCACCCGGAGTCAACATGCCTGAGTTTCGTCCCCTGCTCGAAGCCGATTTCGACCTTGTCTATCCCATAGAGCAGGCCGCCCACAAGGAGCCCTGGAGCCAGGCCAACCTGCTATCCTGCTTCGGTCCTCGCTATCTCAACGGCTTGATGCTGGTCGATGGTCGCCCGGCCGGCTTCTATATCTCGGATCTGGTGGCCGGAGACAGCTCGCTGATGAATATCTGTGTCCACCCCGAATTTCAGGGCAAGGGGTTGGGACGGACACTGCTGCAAGCCTACCTGACTCGCAGCAAACAAGCCGGGGCAGAGGCCTGGTTTCTCGAGGTGCGGGCAGGCAACCAGACCGCCATCAACCTCTACGAGAGCGCCGGCTTTGCCGAGTATTGCCGCCGCGCCGACTACTACGGCACCGGCAATGATCGGGAAGATGCGGTACTGATGTCCCGCCTGTTCGACTTCAGCTGATCCCGCCTCAATCGAGGGGGGCATTGTCCATCGCCGGATCCTGCAAGGAGAGAGTGGTGTGAACCACCGCCTCGAATCCGGCGGCGGAAAGCGGCATATAGAAGCCCCGCAGCCAGGTTTTCCCCGGCATCCAGATCTGCTGTATATCCACCACTATCTTGATCGGTTTGAGGGGTTGACCCGGCTGCTGGATATAGATGCCGGGCGGTGTGGCCACCTTGGGAAAACGGCGCAGGATCTGTTCACTACCATCCCCCTTGCCCGGATTGAGCCGCACCTTGACCAATCGGCTCAACGGCACTCTCATCTCTTCACTGCGCCAGAAGCGTTCGTTCAATGCCTTGCAGCGACGGCACTTGGGGGTCTCCAGCACATAGAGCAGCGGATAGCCCAGCGCCAATGCCTGCTGTTGGGCCTGCTGGTATCCCTCCGCCCCTTCATACCAGGGATTCGCAGGCTGCTGTGTCTTGCCCAGAAAGTACCAGGCCGCCCCGCCCCCCACCATCATGAGCCCGATCACGGCCAATGCCCCTTTCATCCATAGATTCATATCGTTAACTCTCCCTTTGCTCCTTTGCAGTATCGGCCACTCTGCACAAAGGAAGAGCTATTTGCACTCTTTGTGATCCAAGACAAACAGCGAACACTTGTAAGCTGTAATCTTGGAGTTTAAACTCTAGCCCGATTTTTAGTGCCCTCGCGGGCGTACAACTGTAATTAAAGGATGTTTAACTGATGCCGAAGCTTCATCTGGTTCGACTGATGCGTGAACGTATTGCCCAGCTTGGCAACAAGGCTGCCCTGCGGGTTCAGCAAGATGGCCAGTGGCGCGCCATCGGCTGGCGTACTCTGGGCCAGGCCATGGACTACTGCGCACAGGCGCTGATCCGTGCCGGCCACCAGCCAACCGAAATGGTCGGCATCTATGCCCGCAACATGCCGGAGTGGACCCAGGCCGATCTCGGCATCCTTGCCGCCCGCGGCGTCAGCGTCCCTATCTACCCCACCAGCACGCTCGATCAGCTGCGCTACATCGTCAAAGATGCCGGCATCAAGGTGCTGTTCGTTGGCGAACAACCTCAGTTCGATCAGGCGCTGCAACTGATTGAAAGCGGCGAGATCCGCCAGCTCATCGCCCTCGACGGCAGCGTCAACTTGCGCGGCTGCGAGCAGGCGAGCCACTTCCAGACATTTCTGGTCTCCGGCAACCATCAGCCCAGCGAGCAGGAACTGCGAGTACGGGAAACCCAGTACCGGATGGATGATCTGCTGACCCTGATCTACACCTCCGGCACCACAGGCGAGCCCAAGGGGGTCATGCTCGACTTCAGCAACATCGCCGCCTGTTTCGAGATGCACAACAGCCGCCTCGACCTGAACGAGCAGGATGTGTCGCTCTGCATGCTGCCGCTCAGCCACGTGTTCGAGCGGGCATGGAGCTACTACGTGCTCTATTGCGGCGCCGAGAACGTCTATATCCGCGATCCGCAGAAGGTGATGGATGTGATTGGCGAGGTGCAGCCGACCGTGATGTGCGCCGTGCCGCGCCTCTACGAGAAGGCCTATGCCATGATCCAGGCCAAGGTGGCTCAGGCTCCGGCTCTGCGCCGCGCCCTGTTTGGCTGGGCGACCCGGGTCGGAAAACAGATGGTTGCCACCCGTCAGGCGGGCAAGTCCGCTTCCCCGCTGCTCTACGGCCAGCTCTGGCTTGCCGAGCGACTGGTGTTTCGCAAGCTGCGCGCCCGCTTCGGCGGCCGCACCCGCTTTCTGCCGGTGGCGGGCGCCCGTCTGGCCGACGATGTGAACCTCTTCTTCCAGGCGATGGGGCTCAATCTCAAGTACGGCTACGGCATGACCGAGACCACCGCCACCGTCTGCTGCTACGAAGAGAGCCAGTTCAAGCTCGGCTCCATCGGCACGGCACTCAACGGCATCGAAGTGAAGCTGGGTGAGAACAACGAGTTGCTGGTGCGCTCGCCCACCGTGATGCGCGGCTACTACAACAAACCGGAAGCCACCGCAGAAGTGATGACCGAGGATGGCTTCCTGCGTACCGGCGATGCCGGTGAGCTCGACAGCCAGGGCAATATCTACTTCACCGAGCGCCTCAAGGAGCTGATGAAGACCTCCAACGGCAAGTACGTGGCCCCGCAACTGGTGGAAGGGACCATCGGCAAGGATCGCTTTATCGAGCAGATCGCCATCGTCGCCGATGCCCGCCACTTCGTCTCGGCGTTGATCGTCCCCTGCTTCGAGTCGCTGGAGGAGTACGCCCGCTCCATCAACCTGCAGTACCAGTGCAAGACCGAGCTGCTGCGCCACTCCCGGGTAATGGAGTTCTTCGAAGCACGCATCGCCGACTTGCAAAAAGAGCTGGCCAAGTTCGAGCAGGTGAAGAAGTTCACCCTGCTGCCGAGCGCCTTCTCCATGGAGCTGGGTGAACTGACCCCCACCATGAAGCTGCGCCGCAAGATCATCGAAGCCAAGTATCAGAGCGAAATCGAGGCCATGTATAACCACGTCTGATATCGCTCAGGTTCAGAGAAATAAAAAAGCCGCTCACTCGAGCGGCTTTTTGTTGGCACCTTGGTTGGTACGAACCCGCCTTCAGGCCGTAGTGGTATTGGTACCGAAGTAGTCGGCCAGGAAGTCATCGAACGACAGGCTGTCGCTGCGCTCGCGCTCCCGCTGCTTGGCCAGCGAATCCTTCGCCTCACCGGCAAAGTAGGCCTCATCCCAGTACTGCAGCTCCCCTGCCAGCAGCTCCTCGCGATAGCGGGTCGCCAGCTTGTCGCCATAGCAGCCGTTGTCCTTGCCGCTCTCCAGCAGCTCCTTGAGCATGCGGGCGGAATAGGTGAGCTCGGGGTTGAGCAGCTTCTCGCGATGCATCGCCAGCGTCTCGCGATAGCGGTTGCGGCCGCAGCAGCGATCCAGCAGATCGGCCACCTGAGCCAGCTCGTCGAACAGTTTGAGGCCGTACTCTTTGAGGCCAATGGCATTGCCCTGCTCATCTTCCAGCGTCAGGCCGGGACGACGCCCTTCCAGCACCACCTTGTTCTGGTTGCGGCGGTTGCGGGCAATCTCCTCGTCACTCAGCACCGGAGAGGGGCGCAGCAGACACCAGACCAGGAACAGGTCGAAGAAGCGGATCTGATCCGCATCGATGCCGAGCGGGGTGAAGGGGTTGACGTCCACGGTGCGCAGCTCGATGTATTCGATGCCGCGCTGATCCAGCGCATCCGAGGGCTTCTCGCCGCTGCGCGGGGTGCGCTTGGGGCGGATCGGGGCGTATAGCTCGTTCTCCAGCTGCAACACGTTGTCGTTGAGCTGACGATACTCCCCATCCACCTTGACCCCGATCTTGGCAAAGTCGGGATTGTGGGTGTTGATGGCGCGGCGCAGGCTGCTGACATAGGCTGGCAGGCTGTCGTGGCTGATCTTGAGCCCAGCCTGGGCGCTGTTGGTGTAACCGAGATCGGAGAGACGCAGCGCGGTGGCGTAAGGCAGATAGAGGGTACCCTTGCCGGTATTCTCGAACGGCAGGTTGCTCTTGCGCCCTTTGAGGAAGGATTCGCAGATGGCCGGGGAGGCGCCGAACAGATAGGGCACCAACCAGCCGAAACGGTAGACGTTGCGAATAAGCCCCATGTATTTATCGGAGATAAAGCGCTGGCTGCAGCACCCTTCGCACACCAGATCCTGCCACTCGCTCCAGAAGCTGTCTGGCATGGAGAAGTTGAAGTGCACCCCGGCGATCACCTGCATCAGGCTGCCGTAGCGGTTCTTCAAGCCCTGACGGTAGAGGGTCTTCATCCGGCCGATGTTGGAGCTGCCGTACTGGGCCAGCCGGATACTCTCTTCCCCGCCGACGAAGCAGGGCATGGAGAGCGGCCAAATCCGCTCATCACCCAGATGCTGAATCACATGGTGATGGATGTCGCCGAGCTGCTCCATCAGGCTGTCGATGGAGTCGGTGGCCGGGGTGATGAACTCCAGCAGGCTCTCCGAGTAGTCGGTGGTGATATTGGGATGGGTCAGGGCCGAGCCCAGCGCCCGGGGATGGTCACTCTGGGCGAGTCGGCCATCCGGCGTGATGCGCAGGCATTCACGCTCGATCCCGCGCCGGATCCCCTTGAGCGCGGTGAGGCGCTCCGGTGATCCCAACGCATTCAGCAACTCGGTGAGCGACAAGCTTGTTGTAGTCATATTCACGGCTCATGTGAGGCCGCCCCATCCGGGGCGGCTCTTGATTTTTATAAAGCGTCAGTTACGGCAACTGCAGCGGATAGATGGGAAGATGAAGCTCCTTCAGGGGTTTTTCAAGCTTTTGCTTGTCTCCCACCACCACGATCACCATGTCGGCCGGATTGAGCCAACGGGCGGCACTGGCCTTCAGCGCCTCGGGCGACACCGTTTTGATCAGGTTGTTCTGGGCCTGCACATAGTCCGGTTTCAGGTCATACATCACCATCTGCAGCAGGAAGCCCGCCTTCTGGCCCAAGGTCTCGTAAGAGAGAGCATCCTGCTGGGAGACCGCGCTGCGCATATAGGCCAGCTCGACCGGGGTCGGGCCGCTCTTGCGGTAGTTGTCCATCTCCTTGAGGAACTGGCGAATGGCATCCACGGTCGCATCGGCCCGCACATTGGCGCCGGTGGCGAAGGTGCCCACCTCGCGGTTGGCGGAGAAACCCGAGCTGGCGCCGTAGGTGTAGCCCTTGTCTTCCCGCAGGTTGAGGTTGATGCGGCTGTTGAAGTTGCCACCCAGGTTGAAGTTCATCAGCCCGGCGGTGAAGTAATCCCCCGTGGTATCAAACGGCATGGCGCGGCGGCCGATGCGGATCACCGACTGGGGCGCCCCCGGCTTGTCGACCAGATAGATGCCCGGCTTGGCCTGCTCACCCTTGAGCTTGAGATCTCCCAGAGTCGGCGTGGCTCCCTTCCACTCGGTCAGGAAGCCAAGTTGCTCCTCGATCTGCTTCTGGTCCACATCACCGACCACCACCACTTTGGCGTTGGTGGGGTTGTAGTAGGCCTGATAGAAGTGCTTCACGTCCGCCAGGGTCAGCTTGGCCACATCGGCCGCTACCCCGTCGGTAGGTTGACCGAGGCGGTTCTGCTTGCCGTAGACCAGTTCGCGGAACGCCTGCCCGGCCAGCCACTCGGGCTGCTGCTGGGCCTGTTGCATCCCTTGCAGCAGCTGCGCCTTGACCCGTTCGAAGTCCGCCTCCCGCATGCCCGGGCGCTCCAGCACCTCGCGCACCAGCGCCAGGGTCTGGGGCAACTTGTCCGCCAGCGAGCTGACGGTGATGAGGTTGTTGTACTGGGCGCTGGAGACATCGATGCTTGAGCCCAGCTTTTGCAGCTCATCGCTCAGCTGAGCCTCGGTCAGGCGCACCGTGCCCTGCCCCATCATGGCGGCAGTCAGATTGGCCAGCCCCAGTTGCCCCTTATCTTCGGCACGAATGCCGCCCGGCAGGGCAATCATGATGGAGACGGCGGGGATCTCGTCACTCTTGGTACCGATGATCTCGATGTTCTTGTCGAGCTTGCCGTGCCAGATGGCGGGCACCTTGACGCTCACCGCCTCACTCGCCTTGGGTTGCACGCTGCGATCGAAATTGTCTTTTACCGGTCGTTCGGCCAGCGCCTCGTCATGCTTGCTGTAATCCGGCAGCTCGCGCTTGGCGGGGGTAAAGTTCGGGGTGGCAACCTGCCACTCTGTCTTGCCCTTGGGCACCACGCTCAGCACCACCGCCGGCTTGTCGGCGATGAACTTGTCGTAGGCGGCCTTCACCTGCTCCGGTGTCACCTTGCCGATGGCATCCAGCGTCTTGAACACATAGTTGGGATCCTGGGCAAACACCTGACCCATGGCGAGCTGGCTCACCTTGCCGGAGACGCTATCCAGACCCCAGATGGCTGAGGCGCGGTACTTGGCGATCGCCTTCTCCAGATCTTCCGGCTTGAGGCCGCGCTGGGCGAACTCGCCGATCACCTTGTCCACCTCCCCCTTGAGGGTCTTGAGGCTGCCATCCACCGACGGATTGGGATAGGCGTAGACGGTCAGGGTACAGGCCAGCTCTTCGCAGTAGTGGGACGCCCCCACATCGATCGCCTTGCCGGTTTTAACCAGCGACTGATAGAGCATGGAGCTGGCGGAACCGCCGAGCACGTCGGCAAACATGTCGAGCGCAGGCTCCTGCGGATCGCCAAGGGATACGGTGGGGTAACTGATATAGAGCAGCGGCAGGTGCACCTTGTCCTGCAGCGTCACGTAGCGGGTCTCGGGCAGAGTCACCGGCTTTGGCGTCGGCTCGGCCACGTCCGGACCGCGCGGGATGGAGCCGAAGTACTTCTCGATCCATTCGAGGGCCTGCTTGCTGTCAAAGTCGCCGCCCAGAGTCAGGGTGGCGTTGTTGGGGCCATACCAGCGCAGGAAGAACTGCTTGAGGTCGTTCACATCGACCCGGTCGAGATCTTCCACGTAACCGATAGGCTGCCAGGAGTAGGGGTGAGTACGTGGATAGAGCGCCTCCCCCACCTTCTCGCTCACCAGCCCGTACGGCTGGTTGTCGACCCGCTGGGCCCGCTCGTTCTTGACGGTGGCGCGCTGGATCTCGAACTTCTTCTGGCTCACCGCATCGAGCAGAAAGCCCATTCGATCCGCCTCCAGCCAGAGCACTTTTTCCAGCTGGTTGGCAGGCACAGTCTCGTAGTAGTTGGTGCGGTCCTTGTTGGTGGTGCCATTCATGTCACCACCGGCCTCGTTGATGATCCGCATATGCTCCTGATCACCGACGTGTTTCGAGCCCTGGAACATCATGTGCTCGAAGAAGTGGGCGAAACCGGACTTGCCGACCGTCTCGCGGGATGAACCGACGTGATAGGTCACATCGAGGTGCACCAGCGGATCGGAGCGATCGGGGGCCAGGATCACGGTCAGGCCGTTGTCCAGCTTGTACATCTGGTAGGGGATGGCGAGCTTGCCCTCCTCCTTGCCCTGTTCGGCGATCAGGGTCGGTGCCGCCAGCACCGGCAGGGTGAAGCCCAGCAGAATCGTTAAAGGTATGACTTTGTTCACGGTAACCTCGTGAGTGACAAAAACAGGCTAGAAAATGTGACTGGCCAGCAGAAAAACCAGGGCATAACGGAACAATTTGCCGAGCCCGATCAGAATGAGAGAGCGCCAGAAGGAGAGGCGCAGCCAACCGGCCAACAGACAGAGACCATCACCGACCACCGGCGTCCAGGCAAGCAGCAGACACCAGTGACCATGTTGTTTGAGCCAGCCTAAGGCTTTTTGTTCCCCACGGCCTTGAAAATCTTCCGGTTTTTTCTTGAAGGTGGCGAGCCAGCCGAGCCACCAGGTGGTCATGGAGCCGAGGGTATTGCCCAGCGTCGCCCACAGCAACAGGCTCGCCATGCTCCACTCCCCCTTGGCCACCATGGCCCCCAGCAGCACTTCGGAGCTGCCGGGCAGCAGGGTGGCGGAGGTAAAGGCGCTTAAAAAGAGCCACCCCAGCCCCATCTCCATCATCTCGCTCATCCGGGATAGCCATCGGCCGCAGGCATGCGCAGCAGCAGCTTGCCGCGTACATGGCCCCCTTCGATGGCCTGATGGGCCAGCGCCCCCTCAGCCAGAGCGAACTCACCGGCTAGGGTGACCTTCACCTCCCCCTGACGCAGCAGCATCAACATCTGACCCAGCTGCTTCTGGTCGGGGTGAACCAGCATGCCGACCACCTCGATACCCGCCGCAGCCCCAGCATCCTTGATCTGCTGGGCGGTAATGGTAGGCACAGTCACCAGGCGGCCACCCGGTTTGACGCAGGCCAGCGCCGCCTTGCCGCTCTCGCCGCCCACCAGATCCAGCACCAGATCGACCTGACTGGCCTCTGCCACCACCCGTGCTGGCCAGTTCGCATCATGGTAATCCACCATCCAGCGCGCCCCCAGTGCGTGCAGGAAGCCATGGTTGTCGGGGCTGGCGGTGGCCACCACCTCGGCGCCATAAGCGCTGGCAAACTGCACCGCCAGATGGCCGACGCCACCGGCACCGGCGAGGATCAAGACCCGCTGACCGCTCTGGAGGCCGCCGTGCTCAAGCAGCCCCTGCCAGGCGGTGAGACCGGCCAGCGGCAGCGCCGCCCCCTGCTGCAGGCTCACTCCGTCGAGCTTGACCAGCTCGCCTTCGCTTGCCACCACAGACTCCCCGTAGCCACCGGCAGCGAGGGGAAAACCGACCATGCCGCACACCAGATCCCCCTCGACCAGCGAGGTCACGCCGGGGCCTATCTTCTCCACCACGCCGGAGATGTCATAACCCGGTGTCCAGGGCAGCTTGTCCTTGTTCTGGGCCGCCGCCCAGCCAAGACCGGCGCGGGTTTTGGCATCGATGGGATTGACCCCCGCAAAGCAGATGCGTACCCGCACTTCGCCATCGGCTGGCACCTTATCGAGGGAAGGGTTGAGCTTGAGTACCGAGGGGTCACCGAATGCGGTAATCTGTAGTTGCGTCATTGCACAATCCATCCTGTTGATTGATCAAGGGTCAACAGAATAACAGCGAGGACACCATGGCTCGAATGTTTCTTATTCCTCTGTTGCTGGCACTGGGGTGGTGGGCATTTCTGCTCTACTTCCGCATCCCGCTCAAACAGGGGGCCAAGGGGTTTTACTGGATCATCGGCATCGGTGGCGGACTGGCCGCCTTCCTCAGCCTGATGATGGTGCTGACTCACTGAGTGCCACAGCCACTCGATAACGAAAAAGGCCACCGCGTTCCGGTGGCCTTCTCACTATCCGGGTTGCTGCTCCAGCGCCGGATTTAGGTAGTAGTGTCGATTGCTCCCCTGCCCCAGCACCCCTTGCGACAGCAGATGGTGGAACACCCGATCCACCTCCTCCAGCGAGAGTGACAAAGCCTGTGCCACCGAGCGTTTGCTGCACTTGAGCTCACCGCTCACCAGCGCACCGCGCACCTGCGCCAGCACCTCGGGGGCGGGCTCGGGCGGCAGCATGGGCTCAGGCTGGGCTGCCATCGCCAACTCTGCCTGCGCCTCTCTGCGAGCTTGATCCTGCTGCCAGCGCCACATCCGGCGAAAGCGGTTCTCCTCGCCGATCAGGCTGACGAAGAAGGCGCCGAACACGTCGAGCAGCACCGAGAGGAAGCAGACCAGCAGGAACTGCACCTGGCTAATGCTCATCCCGACCCCGTCCGCCAGACTGCTCATCAGCCCCAGCATGGAGGATTGCTCATTGACCGGCTTCGCATCGCGCTGCTGACGCAGCTCATCCTGCTGCAAGCGCAGCTTGGTGTTGGCATGCTGCAACGAGGAGACGCCACTGGAGATGCGCTCCAGCTCGATATATTTGCGGGCTGCCTCTTCGTTGAGCTGGATCTGCCGCTCGATGCTGGCGATCTGCTCGTCGAAACGGGCGAGCTCCCGCTCGTGGCGCGCCTGCTGGCTCAACACCGTATTGGTGGCGCTGTTGATGCCACCGATACTGCCGCCGATGGAGATGGCCGCCAGCACGCTGTAAAACAGCAGCGACCAGAGAGCACCACTCAAATCCCGCCGTGCCTTGCGCTCGCCGTACTCGTACCAGACGTAAAACTTGCCCAGCTCGAAGATGATGGCCAAGCCGCCGAACAGCCACTTCATCAGCGGGTTGTCATCGATGGAGAGGAACAGCAGCAGGGAGAAGATAATGGAGGCCAGAATGGCCAATCCGGTGAAACTGTATACCGTCGTCAGAGCGAACCACCCCTTGGGGTAGCGCTGTGTGGAGGAGTCCTGTGTGGTCATGATGAAGGGGTGTGCTATGCAGGAAAAGTTGGCTGCCGATTATAGTCGCCAGACTCGCACAGAGAAGGGCAAATGACTGAATTCCTTCAGATTGGCAACCAGCTGCCCAGAGTGCGACCAAAACGGACAAATCGGCAGCAGAAAAGCGATACAATTCCTCCCTGACTTGATCATGTGGTGAGATGAGGTGCGATTCCGCCCGGGTTCAGCCCAGATCCGTACACTCATCCACCGTTGCAATTATCCGAGGCCATCATGAACAGTACGACCACCTTGCTACTCTCCCTTCTTCTGGTTACCGGCGGCGCCGCTGCGACACAGCAATATCCAGAGAGCGGTGGCACCGAATTTTCCGTCGATGAGCTTAAATTCAATCTGGACTGGGATGACAAACAGTTCGGCTGGACCCAGAACGACTGCCTCACTCTGGATATCGGGGAGACCTCCACCGTCGACTGCAAGGCGGTCAAATTCAATCTGGAAGATGAAGAGAATCGCAACCAGCCACCGAAAACCAACCAGGTCCCTGCCAACTCGCAGAGCGACCAGTAACAACAGGAGTACCCTTGCGATGACCCAAGCTAAACACAACCCCGTTATCCGACGCGGCGCCCTGCTGCTTTCCCTGCTCATGGCGCACGGCATCGCGGTTGCGGCACCGCCAAGCAAAAATAGCGATGGCATCAAGATCTCCGGTGATGACATCAAGATCAATCTCGACTGGGATGACAAGGAGTACGACTGGTGGCAAGACAACTGTCTGGATCTTGGCATTGGCGACAGCCGGATCAAACTCAACTGCGACAAGATGGATGGCAAGTACCGGGATCACTACAACCGCAGCATCCACAGCGGCAATAACCCGGGACAGGGTCACGACAAACAGAAGGATAAATACAAGGGTAACGGCAAGAAAAACTGACCCCCCCTTTCCTTATCCAGCAGGGGCCTGGCGCCCCTGTGCTGATTGTTTTACCAATAATTCTCCGCACTGATATTGCCCGGTGCCCGCCGCAGATTCTTGGCCAACCCCAGCGCCAGCAAGGTTTGCTGGGTCTCTTTCACCATCTCCGGATTGCCGCAGATCAGCACTTGGCTCAGCTCGGGTGAGAACTCCAACCCCACTCTAGCCTGCAGCTGACCATTGGCGATAGCCGCCGGGATCCGCCCTGCCATTGCATCGGGCCAAGGCTCGCGGCTGACAAAGGGGACATAGCAAAAACGCTCGCCATATTGCTCGGCAAAGCTGGCGATCAAATCCTGATAGCTCAGCTCTTCGCCTTTGCGCACCCCGTGCACCAGCACCAGATTCTCGAAACGGTTGAAGGCTTCCCCATCTGCCAACATGGAGAGGAAGGGGCCGATGGCAGTGCCAGTCGAGAGCAGCCAGAGATCGCGCCCGGCGGGCACCTCATCCAGCGTCAGGAAGCCGGTGGCCTGGGATTGCACCAGCAATGTATCGCCCGCTTGCAGCAAGCCAAGGGACGGAGTCAGCTCACCGCTCGGGATCTCGACCAGATAGAACTCGTGGTATGGCGCAGAGGGGGGATTGACGAAGGAGTAGGCGCGCTGAATGCGGCGATCGCCCTGCTCGAGGGCCAGCTTGGTGAATTGGCCTGCCTTGTAGGGGACCAGCTCGGCCGCTACCCGCAGGGAGAACAGGGTGGGTGTCCATTCGATGCGTTCGATGACGCGACCTTCTACCCAAGCCATAATGATCTCCTCCAGTGGAACAGACCTTCACTCTACCCCCGGGCCGGAAAATAAAAAACCCGCGCAAGAGCGCGGGTTTTTTCTGCAAAAGCGAATCGCTATTACAGGGCAACAACCTGGATCTGTACGGTTGCTTTAACGTCAGCGTGCAGCTGAACAGCAACTTCGTAGTCACCGGTGTTACGCAGAACGTTGCCCATGCGGACTTCGCTCTTGGCAACGGCTACGCCGGCAGCAGTGATGGCTTCAGCCACGTCACGGGTACCGATGGAACCGAACAGCTTGCCTTCGTCGCCAGACTTGGAAGCGATAACCACGGTAGCCAGTTCGGCCAGCTTGGCAGCACGCTCTTCAGCAGCAGCTTTGTTGGCAGCCAGTTTGGCTTCCAGCTCAGCGCGACGAGCACCGAAAGCTTCGATGTTGGCCTTGGTGGCCATAACAGCTTTGCCTTGCGGGATCAGGTAGTTACGGGCATAACCAGATTTCACAGAAACTTGGTCACCCAGACCGCCCAGTTTGGCGATTTTGTCGAGCAGGATAACTTGCATTACCTTTCCTCTATAAATTTCGTTGAGTTAGGCTTAAGTGCCGGGCCGATTCTTACTTGTTGTGCAGATCGGTGTACGGCAGCAGAGCCAGGTAACGAGCACGCTTGATGGCGCGTGCCAGCTGACGCTGATACTTGGCGCGGGTACCGGTGATACGGCTCGGTACGATCTTGCCAGATTCAGTGATGTAGTTTTTCAGAGTAACGATATCTTTGTAGTCGATCTCGGTAACGTTCTCGGCGGTGAAGCGGCAGAACTTACGACGACGGAAATAACGTGCCATGGCCTTTATCCTCTAGTCAGTGATCCAGAATTACTCTTCGGAAGCAGCTTCAGTAGCTTCTTCGCGGCGCTCGTCGTCACGACGGGTGAAGCGCTCTTCTTTGGCCTTGGCCATCGGAGAAACTTCAGTCACGGCGTGCTTGGTGCGCATGATCATGTTGCGGATAACGGCATCGTTGAAGCGGAAGTTGGTTTCCAGCTCATCGATAACGGCTTGCTCTGCTTCTACGTTCATCAGAACGTAGTGGGCTTTGTGCAGTTTGTCGATCGGGTAAGCCAGCTGACGGCGGCCCCAATCTTCCAGGCGATGAATGGTACCACCGGAGGTGGTGATGGCGCCGGTGTAACGCTCGATCATGCCGGGAACTTGCTCGCTCTGGTCCGGATGAACCATGAAGACGATTTCGTAATGACGCATTTTAGCTCCTTACGGATTAATTCAGCCTCCGCCCAGGTGCAGCCAGACCTCGGAGGCAAGGAACATAATGGTGTTTAGTCGCTGCTTTTCTAGGGCGGCGTATTGTACGAAATCACATCCCTCACTGCAACTGGCCGCCTTAAATGTTTTTCCCGATGGAAATCATCAGAAACAACAATTGATAACGATTATCATTTAGATCTATTCTCTCTCCATATCCTTATGGAGGGTGATGCCATGCAACCCGCACTGACGACTACGATTCCAGCCCGCAAATTCAAACTGACCCTGCTCGGGCCTGCCTTTATCGCCGCCATCGGCTATATCGACCCGGGCAACTTCGCCACCAATATTCAGGCGGGCTCTACCTTTGGCTACCAACTGCTCTGGGTAGTGGTATGGGCCAACTTGATGGCAATGGTGGTGCAAACCCTCTCGGCCAAACTCGGTATCGTCACCGGCAAGAATCTGGCGGAGCACATCCGCGACCGACTGCCGAAACCGGCGGTCTGGGCCTACTGGGTGCAGGCAGAGATCATCGCCATGGCCACCGATCTCGCCGAATTTATCGGCGCCGCAGTCGGCTTCAAGCTGCTGCTTGGCGTGACCTTGCTTGAAGGAGCCTGCATCACCGCCGTGGTGACCTGGGGGATCCTGATGTTGCAGTCCCGTGGCCAGAAACCGCTGGAGTTCGTGGTCGGTGGCCTGCTGTTGTTTGTCGCGGCGGCCTACATCGTCGAGCTGATCTTCTCCCGCCCCCATCTGCCTAGCCTACTGGAAGGAGCTCTCTTCCCCGGTCTGCCCAACAGCGATGCCGTCTATCTGGCCGCCGGTGTGCTCGGTGCCACCGTGATGCCCCACGTTATCTACCTGCACTCGGCACTGACCCAGCACACGCAGGATCAGGGCTCGGTCAGCCAGCGGCTGCACACCACCCGGGTCGATGTGGCGATTGCCATGACCATCGCCGGCTTCGTCAATCTGGCGATGATGGCGATGGCGGCCGCCGCGTTCCACAGCTCCGGCAGCCAGCAAGTAGCCGAGCTGGAGTCGGCCTACCAGACCCTCACCCCGCTGCTGGGTCAGGCGGCCGCGACTCTGTTCGGCCTCTCGCTGGTCGCCTCCGGCATCAGCTCTACCGTGGTGGGCACGCTGGCCGGCCAAGTGGTGATGCAGGGCTTCGTGCGCTTCACCATCCCGCTCTGGCTGCGCCGCGCCATCACCATGGCCCCTGCCTTCGTGGTAATCGCCATGGGCCTCAACACCACCGAGATCCTGGTGCTGAGCCAGGTGGTGCTGAGCTTCGGCATCGCGCTGGCCCTGATCCCGCTGTTGATGCTGACCGGCGATCGCGCCCTGATGGGGGAGTATCGCAACCACCCGGTGACCCAGGCGGTCGGCCGCCTCATCGTCGCCCTGGTGATCGGGCTCAACGCCTACCTGCTGGTCGCCATGATCTAGCGAACCGTCAAACCGAGAAGAGGGGCTCATTAACTCTGGTTAATGAGCCTCTTCGCACTTTGGCGTATGCTGCCGCTTTCTTTTCTCATTTATCGTTGCGGGAGCCTTGCCATGGAACATACCCGAGTCAGCTTCGTGCTGGGCCATCATCAGGAGCAAGCCAGCGTGGTCTGCTGTCAGCGTGGCGACACCACACTGCTGGTCACCGACCTCACCCCCTTTCATCCCCAGAGCCACCTCTGGCCCGATCAGCCGGGGGATGTGGGCCATGCTCGCTGGGAAGGGGGCGAAGCCGCCATTGGCCCTTGCCGGATGGGGGCCATCAGCCCGGATGGCGAGCTGTTTGTCGATACTGCGATTCCGGTCAAACGGGGCGCAGAGGGGTGGAGTTTCGTGGTGGTCCATCCACTGACCGGAGACCACGCACTAGCCGTTGGCAACCAGGTCGAATTGCAAGTAGATAGGGCTGCCCGCCACGCGTTGAGTCTGGGCCATAGTGGCTGCCATCTGGCGGCGTTGGCGCTCAATCGAGTACTGACTCCCTACTGGCGCAAGGAGGTAAGCGAGCGCGATGCACTGGGCCAGCCCGACTTCGACCGCCTGGCTATTCAAAGCTCTCGGGTCGAGCCTTGTGGATCGCGGGAGCAGTACCGCATCGGCAAGAGCCTGCGCAAGAAGGGGGTCAACAGCGAGGCGCTGCTGGCAGATCTGGCGCTGATTGAAGTGCAGGTCAACCAGCAACTGGCCGACTGGATCGCAGCCGAAGGCGAGATCCGCCGCAGCCGCGCTGGCGAGGCGATCATCGATTCCCGTTACTGGCACTGCATGCTGGAAGGCCAGGAGATCACCATTCCCTGTGGCGGCACCCATGTTGCCTCGCTCGCCGAGTTGGGGGAGGTCAAGGTACAGCTCACTCAAGTGGAAGAGGGCTTTGCCATGCTGACCCGGGTCACGCCAACCGAGGCCTGAGTCGCAAACTTGACCACTCAGGGCTAACGCCCAAATTGGCAATAGAGAAGTATCGCAAATGAGGGGGCATCATCATGCCTCTCAACGCCAGTCATGACGGGCCGATGCTTCTCTTTTAACCACTCCCTGATTAGAATGCGCCTCCCACAGGAGGCACATCACCCATGAGTAGTACCCAACTACGCACCACCCCGGATCGACTTCGTTATCTGGTTCTCTACGAAGGCATCGGGCTGGCACTGGTCGCACCGCTGATCAGCCAGCTGTTCGGTCAGGGCGTCGCCGAGGTCGGTTCGCTGGCCATCTTCTTCTCCATCGTCGCCACTGCCTGGACCTACGGCTGGAACCTGTTGTTCGACAAGGGGTTGCTCAAACTTTGCGGACGCACCAACAAGCGACCACTGGACCGCTTCCTGCACGCGTTTGGCTATGAGGCGAGCTTTATGATGCTCTCCCTCCCCTGCGTCATGTTCTGGCTCGATTTGGGAGTGTGGGACGCCCTGATGCTGGATCTCGGCTTCGTCGCCTTCTACCTCGTCTACATCATGGTCTTTACCTGGGCCTATGAGCGGATCTGGCCGCTGCCATCCAACCCGCAAACGGCATAAGGCCTCAGCCGCAACGAGGCCGACAGAAGGAAAAGTCAGGAAGGACTAATAGGAAGGATGGGAGAATCCCATAAAAACAATGCCAGTCAGCAAGCTGACTGGCATTGGACAAAACAGACTTTCGGACTTACTTGACGGCGTCTTTCAGAGCCTTGCCAGCCACGAATGAAGGCACGTTGGCAGCAGCAATCTGGATCTCTTTACCAGTTTGCGGGTTACGACCGGTGCGGCCTGCGCGGTGGGTGACCTTGAAGGTGCCAAAACCGACCAGTTGCACAGCATCGCCTTCTTTCAAGCTCTGGGTAATACCATTGATGATCTCTTCCAGAGCCACTTTGGCCTGAGCTTTGCTCAGATCTGCTTTGGCGGCAATCGCATCGACAAGTTGAGCTTTGTTCATAACATTTCCTTTATGATCGGGCATTTAGCGCTGGGTCACTCTATGCAAAAAAAAACGCACAGGCAAAGCCTTTATCGAGCCGAACGCGTCAAACGCTGGGGTTTTCATCAAGATCTGCGGAAATAGTCACATTCCACACGCGAAAAACCGTGAGCAGGCCTGAAACCTGCTAGCACGCAGACACAATCCGCTGACTATTTCTTCGCCACTTAACATTATCCCCCCATGGCTATTGACGCTTGCCCAGATTTTCCCTAGTTATAGGTTGTGTCACTGCTCAAACGGCTCGGAATACCGAACAATCGGCCAGCCTTTGCCCCACGGAGGGATAGGGATTATGTTGACGAAACTGGAACAGACCAAGCAGGCGCTGGCAGGCAAGCATAAAGCTATCGACGACTGGCTGGATGCAAGGCAAGCGTTGCTGGTTGGATACATGCAGCTGGCAGGCCTTACTCCGGCGCGGACCAAGCAACGCAGCCTGCCCAAAACAGAAGAGCTGCATCAGTTTTGCGACCGTCTAGTCGACTATGTCAGCGCGGGCCATTTCGAGATCTACCACCACGTCGTCACCGCCTTCGAGCAAGCCAGCGGCGAAACACTGGAGCTGGCCAAGCGCATTTATCCCCATATTCGTGCCACTACCGAGTTTGCCCTCGAATTCAACGACAAATACAGTGATGCCGACGAGGCCCAACTGCTACTGCTCGATGATGACCTCAACGAATTGGGCCCGGTACTGGAGGATCGCTTCAAACAGGAAGATCGCCTGGTCAAGGCACTCCATGTGGTGGAGTTCCTCAGTGCCCAGCAAGCCTGATTGCTATTTTCGGAGCAAGTTCAAGATACTGGCAGCCAAGGTGCATTACACTCAGAGCAATGATTCCCTGTGTCCAGCTGATTCCAAACTAGGAGATGAGCATGTCTGAGCGCCGCCGTTTTGCACGGATCCTCTATTTGACCACGGCCGAACTCACCCAGGGGGAGCACAAGTGGCAGACTCAGCTTGTCGACATATCCCTGCAGGGCGCCCTGTTAATCCGACCGGATGATTGGGAGAGCCGTGACAACAAGGAGTACCAGCTCAGTTTTGTCCTGAGTGGCAGCGACATCGAGATCAAGATGCAGGTCGAGCTAACCCATGAAGCCAGCAAGAAGCTGGGGTTCTACTGCCACCACATCGACATCGACAGTGCCACCCACCTCAAGCGGATGATAGAGCTCAACGTAGGTGACGAAGAGCTGCTGCATCGGGAGCTGGAACAGCTGTTGAACGAGCATCAGGAGCACAACCAGTCGTAACGACGCCCGGCCAGACATGGTGCTCTTTTCTGTTCATTCAGCCTCTATTGCTACGGTTATAACGCCTCGAGCGCCTCTGATAACTTCTTGACCGGCACCACTTCCATCCCCTCGATAGGATGCTTGGGGGCATTGGCGTGCGGCACGATGGCACGACGAAAACCGTGTTTGGCCGCTTCCTGCAGCCGCTCCTGACCAGAGGGGACAGGACGGATCTCCCCTGAGAGCCCCACTTCGCCAAACACCACCAGATCCTTGGGCAGCGCCTGATCCCGGAAACTGGAGACCATCGCCAGTAGCAGCGCCAGATCCGCACTGGTCTCCTCGACCTTGACCCCGCCAACCACGTTGATGAAGACATCCTGATCCGCCATCTGCAGCCCACCGTGACGGTGCAGCACCGCCAGCAACATGGCGAGCCGGTTGTGATCCATCCCCACCGCTACCCGACGCGGGTTGGAGAGCTGGGAGTAATCCACCAGCGCCTGCAACTCCACCAGCAGCGGCCGGGTGCCCTCCCAGATCACCATGACGATGGAACCGGGCGCCTGCTCCTGCCCCCGACTGAGGAAGATGGCGGAGGGATTGCTCACCTCGCGCATCCCCTGTTCAGTCATGGCAAAGACCCCCAGCTCGTTGACCGCACCGAAGCGGTTCTTGTGAGAGCGCAGAGTCCGAAAACGGGAGTCATGGCCACCGTCAAGCAGCACAGAGCAGTCGATGCAGTGTTCCAGTACCTTGGGGCCAGCCAGACTGCCATCCTTGGTCACATGACCCACCATGAAGATGGCCACATGGTTCTGCTTGGCGTAACGGGTCAGTAACGCTGCTGCCTCACGCACCTGTGAGACCGAACCGGGAGAAGATTGGACATCCGCCACATGCATCACCTGAATGGAGTCGATCACCATGATCTGCGGCTGCTCCTGCTGGGCAATCAGGCAGATCTGCTCAACGCTGGTCTCGGAGAGCATCCGTAGCTTGTCGGTAGGCAAACCAAGGCGGTTGGCCCGCATTGCCACCTGCTGGAGCGACTCCTCACCGGTGACATAGAGAGTTTTCATCCGCTCTGCCAGACCACACATGGTCTGCAGCAGCAGGGTCGATTTACCCGCCCCCGGGTTACCACCGATCAGAATCGCCGAGCCGGGCACCACACCGCCACCAAGCACCCGATCCAACTCCTTGAAACCGGAAGTAAAACGGGGGATTTCGGTGGTGGCGATCTCTGCCAGTGTCTGTACCTGACTGCCGACCGCGCCGGCATAACCGGTGTAACGGGCACTCTTGCCTGCGGGAGTGACGGAGCCAAGGCGTACCTCGGTGATGGTATTCCACTCCTTGCACTCGCTGCATTGACCTTGCCAGCGTGTGAAGTCGGCACCACATTCGGAACAAACATAAGCAGTTTTATTTTTAGCCATTGATAACTCGGGGACAGGATGAATTCCTGCTTGATATACTTGTTTGCGACCGACAGATCAAACCCAGAATCGGAAAAGTGACTTTCCGTGGCAGGAACACATGGATTCAGTACACCAACAACATCTGATTGAACAACTTGTACCCCTGCTGCGGGAGAAAGATTTCGAAGAGATCTTCAACCGTCTGACCCAGGACGAAAACAGTAACGGCCGTTTTCTGATCAAGATGGAGCTCAATCGCAAATGCTCCCCTTGCCGCAGGGTTATCGACATGCGCGATGAACTGGAGGACGAGTGCCTGGTGCACGAGTTCGACGGTATCACCCACTTTATGCCGGCCGAGGCCATCGGACTGTTTCAGTCCCAGTGCTATCTCTACCGTGACGCCTATACCCTTGGCGTTTACGAAGCGCTGCAACAATGGCAAAAGAACCATCACCACGCCCGGGTGGATGGCCTGCTGCAACCCCCTGTCAGCCCCTTCCGGCAATACGACGTCAACACCATCGTCTTTGCCAGTTACTACGGGCGACGACAAGAGCGGATGCACTTCAGCTCGCCCTTGCTCATCAAACTTCATGACGGGGAGAAGTTGTTCGCCAAGAGTTCCGATCTTTCCCTCGGCGGCATGAGAGTCTCGGTCCCCTATTTGCCCAATTACCAGACCGGCGCTCAGGTCGAGGTCTTCTTTACCGGGCTGGAGCGGGATCACCCCAATCCGGTGCTGCATCAGCCGGTCGGTTACCAGATCCTCGGTGAAGAGAGCAAGGAAGGGAAGTATTGGCTGAGGCTGGTACGCTCCGGTGAGCAGCCCGCCTTCGATGCCTTCCTCAGCGACTTTATCGAAGCCAACAAGATCCGCTATCGGGTCAGCGTCGACTATCTGCTCTCCGCCGCCATCATCAAGGGATATGAGCAGTTCTACCTGCCACGGATGACCGGCATGCCGCTCTTCTTCAGCACAGGAGACTGTCCCTCACTCGAGATAGCACTGCGCACCGAGAACAACCAGCACCTGCTGGAGTATTGGCGCGACGAGAAAAACCGCGATGCCCTGGCGGGACTCTTCTCAGCAAAACGGATGAAACGCCTCTGCCCTGCTCCCGGCACCACGACCGAAACCCTCATCTACTGCTTCACCCACACGGTACGCAGCCATATCTATTTCTTCTCTGCCACTGCTGAAGAGCTGCGCCAGAGTGGTCTCACCGCCCTCTTCTTCCAGGTGGGCTCCCGACGTCCCAGCTGGCGTGTCTACAAGTTTTCACTGGAGGCGTGTGAATCGCTGGAGGCAGATGTAGGGCAGTTGCAGGGGGTCGAAAATTCGCAACTGCAGGATATTCTGTTACTCGAACGTCTCAAACTGATTGGGTATTGCGGCCTGCTGCAGGAGATCAGTCTGGAGTCCCAACGGGAGGAGTTCCGCCCGGAGGGCGAGCTGGGCAATAATGCCAATGAATTGCAACGTTTTGGTCACGAGCTGGGCGTTGCCCCCTTCGAGATTGAATCCCTGCACTATGTCCAGTTGCGCAAGGAGCTGCGCTATATCCACAAAACAGCCGTTGCCATCCATCACAATGGCAAGTCATGGCTTGGCTGGACCCGAGATATTTCTGCCCATGGCCTGCAGGTCGAGCTGGAAGATGCCTTTATCGGCGAGAAAAACGATGTGGTGACCATCGCCCTGCCCCGTCTGCAGGAGTTATCCAAGAGCATGGATCTGCAGCATCTCTCCTACCGGCTGGTTAGTCTCAACATGACTCGCACCGTGCTGCACCTCTGTATCGACGGGGATTCCGATCGTCATACCGGTCGTCAGTTCTTCAGCCTGCTGATCGAGAGCAACCAGAACAAGCTCAAGGCGGCGCAGGAGCAGCGCCGTTATCGCGGACTGGCGCGAGCCCTGCGCAATATTTACACCCACCACCTGTTCAACTCACCGGTCTATATCAACAAACTGAAGGGTGCCCCCAAGCCAGCCGCCATCGGCAAGTCACTCACTCCGCGCAGCCTGCAACAACTGTTAACCGCCTGTGCCGAGCAACCTGAGCAGGAGAACCTCTATCCGCTGTTTCAGGGGGAGTTGTTCAAGGAGCTGCTGATGAATCCGTTGCGAGCCATCGAGCGGGAGGACAAACCGCGTGAAGATGAGGTCTATATTGCCAGCATCCAGACCAAGGCAGGCCTCCCCATCTTCACCAGCCGCCTCGCCAGCAGCTTTAGCAACCTAAAAGAGAAGCGCCAGTTCATCGAGCTGGCACTGCAGCAGGGAGAATTCTACTCGGTGCTGGTCGGCATCTCCCGCACCGGACGCCCCGACACCAACTTCATCGCCAATGAGCTGGACTACATCGCCAAGTTCGCCATTCACAAGGCAAAGCGGCTGGAAGAGGAGTTGTGGAGTGTCGTGGGGGTTGGCGAGCTGACCGACACCACCCAGGCAACTCTGTTCCGGTTCGGCATCACGCAGCCGCCCCGCTGATCCCATCGACACGGGCGCACTATGTGCCCTGTTTTTTGTCATGCTGCCTGCGGATTGAGCAGCCATTCCAGGATCCGGGGAAAGTGATCCTCCTGCGCCTGCGGGGCGGTCAGCATATTGATGTGGTCATAGTCAAGCCGGTTGCCATTATCACGCCCCAGGCGGGTGTGACGAGCAGCCGAGCCTATCTCGTCGCTGAAACGGCGCACATCGGTCGGATGGCCCAATACCTTGTCGGCTCTGGCAGAGATCATCCAGAGTGGCGGCCAGTTGACCCGTGCCGCCCCTTCGTCATAGGCAAAACCGTCGTGAGGATCCCGCCAGGGGCCACACTTGACCCAGGGGATGGTCTCCTGCAGATAGCGCAGCGGCTCGTCGTCAGCACCTATCTTCAGAGTGCGAGCAGCCAGAAAACCACGGCGGCGAGCCAGCCAGGGGGCCAGCCGATTCCAGATCAGATCCACCTTCAGCCAGCGCTCGGGATTGTGCACCGACACGCCGCGTTTGGTACCAAAAAACAGCAGACTGGCCACCTGCTCCGCCAGCTCGGGAAAGCGCACCAGGGTCGAGGCCATGATGACGCCACCCCAGGAGTGGGCCACCCAGTGCACCTTGAAGCCATGATGGCGCTCGGCAATCCAGCGATGCAGGGCGGGCAAGTCCTCGGTGATTAGCTCGTGCTGGCCGTGCTCCGCCTGCTCGGCGATGGCCGGAGTGCTGAGCCCCCGTCCCCGCAAATCAGCCACATAGACCTGATAGCCGTGGCGGGCCAAAAAACAAGCCAGCCCCTTGCCCGATTCGGTGTAAAAGATGCGGCCGTTCTCGATGGCGCCGTGCACCATCAGGATCGGCTCGCCATGCACGGCGACCCGGGGTTTGATGTGGCGAACATGCAGTTGATGGGCGCCACAGGGGATAAACAGAGACTGCTGCAACAATTCCATTTTTATTGGTTTCCTCCTTGAAACACAGTCAGCGCTTGTCCCAGCGTTGTTCGCTGCAGGCCCGCGCCGCCAGCAGGCAGATCACCCCCTCCAGATCGTGATGATTGAGGGTGGCCGCAGCCTGCGCCCGCACCAGCGGCTTGGCATGAATAGCAATCCCAAGACCTGCCACGCCCATCATCTTGAGATCGTTAGCACCATCGCCGATGGCCACGGTCTGGGCGGCAGCAATGCCGTACTCCTGAGCAAGCTGCTGTAACACCTCGGCCTTGACGCTGGCATCAACGATGCGCCCGCTCACCTTGCCAGTCAGCTGACCCCCTTCCACCGCCAGCTCGTTGGCGAAGATAGCATCGAGCCCCAGCGCCTGCTGCAACTCGCCGGCAAAACGGGTAAAACCGCCGGAGGCGATGGCCACCTTCCAGCCAGCCTCTTTGAGGGTATCGACCATCAGTTGCAAGCCGGGCATCCACGGCATGTTGGCGGCCACCTCGTCGAGAATGGTGACCGGCGCTCCAGCCAGCAGGGCCACCCGGTTGCGCAGACTGTCGGAGAACTCCAGTTTGCCCTGCATGGCAGCAGCTGTTACCGCCGCCACCTGATCGCCGACCCCCGCCAGCCGCGCGATCTCGTCGATGCACTCGATACGGATCGCGGTGGAATCCATGTCCATCACCAACAGGCCGGGTTCGCTCAGGGTGGGTAGTGCCGGCAGGTGGCAGAGATCGATCTCCCACTCACCGCTCTTGAGCTCGGCCACCAACTCGGAAGAGAAGCGATCGCAGCCAAGCAGCAGCAGCGGCACCTCCGTCACCTCGGTGGGAGGATAGAGGGTGGCCACCAGCCCCTGCGCAGCCAACAGTGGTGACAGATGCGTCAGATGGGAGGCGCCCAGCCCCTTGCCAAACAGTACCAACCAGCCGCCCGCCTGCGGGGTCTCTGTCGGTTGCAACGCATCGGCGTTGAGCTGCCAACAGGGTGAGCCGGACAACAACGCAGGCCAATCGGATAACAGAGGGGGGAGCCGGGACAACAACATAAGAGATACGCCTTCCTTGGTGATCAGGGGGTTAACAATGCTGACCCAGAGTAGCGTATTGCTTTTTGCGCAGGCAAGCGCCAAGATCCGGCACTCATTGTCAGCATGAGGTCTCGCGCTTGCAGCGTCATCTTCCCATCAAACGTGTACTCAGTCTGGTAGCCGGCCTGCTGCTCGGCTGCTGGGTACTGGTTGTTCTCCTTCATATGCAGGGAGAGAGCCAGGCTGCGCTGCACACCGAAGCACGCAACCGCGCCCAGGCACTGGTCGCCTATGCTGCCCGCGACATGAAGCGCTGGATCAAGGAGGAGAACAGCAGTGAGCTGGAACGGCTGGCCCGGGATCTGGCGACCGAGCCGGAGATCCTCGATGTCACACTCTATGATGGACGCGGCATTCCCCTCGCCCAGTCGGAACAGGCCGTACCGCTGGAGAGCCTGCTACCCATCGGTGACAATAACAAATCGATGCCGGAACAAGGCAAGGGGCGGATCCAGTTCGTACAGGAGGTCCTGGATGGCGATCAGACACTGGGCTACCTGCGCATCACCCTGGAAGAGCAGCAGATGCTGGCGGACAAGGACACCAGACTCAAAACGATTCAGGAGAAACAGCGGCTGATATTGCTGATTGCGCTGCTGGCAGGTCTGCTTATCTCCTATGGCATTCGTCGCAACTATATGCGAGTGCGCAAGCACAAAAAACGAAGTCCTCCACCCTCCCCGCCGCCAACCAACAATGATGCGGCGCAGTAAACGGATAAAGAAACGGCGACCAGAGGTCGCCGTTTTTGCATGGTTCCAGAGGCTGCGGGATTAGTTGTCGCCCAACAGGACGGAATCCAGCGCGATTTCGATCATATCGTTGAAGGTCAGCTGACGCTCTTCAGAGGTGGTCTGCTCACCGGTACGGATATGGTCGGAGACGGTGCAGATGGTCAGCGCCTTGGCACCGTACTCTGCGGCCACGCCGTAGATACCGGCGGCTTCCATCTCGACACCCAGGATGCCGTATTTTTCCATGACGTCGAACATGGAGGGGTCCGGGGTGTAGAACAGGTCGGCGGAGAAGATGTTACCGACGCGCACGGCAACGCCCTTGTTCTTGGCGGCCTGCACGGCATTGGCAACCAGGTCGAAGTCAGCGATGGCAGCGAAGTCGTGATCCTTGAAGCGCAGACGGTTTACTTTGGAGTCGGTGCAGGCACCCATACCGATCACCACGTCACGCAGTTTCACGTCTTCACGCACGGCACCACAGGAGCCCACACGGATCAGGGTCTTCACACCGTAATCGGTGATCAGCTCTTTTGCGTAGATGGAGCAGGAGGGGATACCCATGCCGTGGCCCATTACGGAGATACGACGGCCCTTGTAGGTACCGGTAAAGCCGAACATGTTGCGCACGTCGCAGATCTGCTCGACGTTCTCCAGGAAAGTTTCAGCGATGTACTTGGCGCGCAGGGGGTCGCCCGGCATCAGCACGGTATCAGCAAAGGCGCCATCTTTCGCATTGATATGAGGAGTTGCCATTCTCTTGATTCCTTCACACTAGGTTGAGTTTTATTGTTTTATAAATTGCCCGCCGCCGAAGTGGCGGGCGGGTAAATTACAGGAAGCTGGTACCGTACGCCAGTTTCGGCAGGCCGTGGTAAGCCGCGATGCTCTGGCCGATATCGGCAAAGGTCTCGCGACGACCGACAGAGCCAGCCTTGACCGGCTTGCCGAAGAACAGCACCGGAATGTATTCGCGGGTGTGGTCGGTACCACCCCAGGTCGGGTCACAGCCGTGGTCGGCAGTCAGCACCACCACGTCGCCATCTTGCAGCAGCTCAAACAGCTCCGGCAGGCGGGAATCGAAATACTCCAGCGCACCGGCATAACCGGCAACATCACGGCGGTGGCCGTAGGAGGAGTCGAAGTCGACGAAGTTGGTGAAGACGATGGTGTTGTCACCGGCCGCTTTCACCTCTTCCAGCGTGCGATCCCACAGCTCGGTCAGACCGGTCCCTTTCACCTGCTTGGTGATGCCCTGCTGGGCATAGATGTCGGCAATCTTGCCGATGGAGACAACCTGGCCACCCGCATCTTTCATGTAATCCAGCACGGTCGGCGCCGGCGGCAGCACTGAGTAGTCGTGGCGGTTGCCGGTACGCTTGAAGTTGCCCTTGCCTGTGCCCACGAACGGGCGCGCAATCACGCGGCCGATGTTGTAGGGCTCCAGCAGCTCGCGCACTATGTGGCACAGCTCATAGAGCTTCTCGAGGCCGTAGGTCTCTTCGTGGCAGGCAATCTGGAACACGGAGTCGGCAGAGGTGTAGAGGATCGGCTTGCCGGTCTTCATGTGCTCTTCGCCCAGATCGTCCAGCACCTGGGTACCGGAGGCGTGGCAGTTACCGAGATAGCCCGGCAGACCAGCCTTCTCGACGATGGCGTCCAGCAGCTCCTGCGGGAAGCTGTTGTGGTGATCCTTGAAGTAGCCCCACTCGAACAGCACGGGCACGCCGGCGATCTCCCAGTGACCGGACGGGGTATCCTTGCCGGAGGAGAGCTCCTGAGCAAAGCCGTAGGCACCGACCACCTCGATATCTTTCTTCAGCCCTTCCGGGAAGTAGCCGGAGGCCTGCTCGCAGGCGTGGCCCAGACCCAGCTGGTTGAGGTTCGGCAGATTGAGGGCGCCACGGCCTTCAATTTCACCTGCCGCACACGCCTTGGCGATATGGCCAAGGGTGTTGGCGCCCACATCTCCGAACTTGTCGGCGTCGGCAGCAGCGCCAATACCGAAAGAGTCCATCATCAGAATAAAGGTACGTTTCATGGGTCTTCCCCTTGTTACAAATCGGCCAAGGTGATACGGCGGTACACTTCAGGCAGTGCCTCCGGCCGTTCGCCACCAATCCGGACAGCCGCCTGCACCATGCTGGCAGCCTGAGCATATTGCTCTTCAGTCTGAGCGTGGATCATCGCGATCGGCTTGTCAGCATCAACGCTTTGACCCAGGCGGATAAAGTCGGTCAGACCGACCGCATAATCAAGTTTGTCACCGGCAGCGCGGCGACCACCGCCCATGGCGACCACCGCCAGACCCAGCTCGCGTGTATCCATGGCGGTCACGAAGCCGCTGTTGGCCGCGAAGACCGGGCGTACGATGGCTGCCTTGGGCAGGTAAGCGTCGTAACGCTCCATGAAATCGGCCGGGCCACCGAGACCTGTCACCATGCGACCGAAGATCTCGGCCGCCTTGCCGTTATCCAGCACCGCCTGCAGCTTGGTGCGGGCATCGCGCTCGTCGCTGGCCAGACCGGCGGAGATCAGCATCTCGGCGCACAGCGCCATGGTCACTTCGTGGATGCGCGGGTTGCGGTATTCACCTGTCAGGTAGCGCACCGCTTCACGTACTTCCACCGCGTTACCGGCGCTGGAGGCCAGCACCTGGTTCATGTCGGTCAAGAGCGCAGAGGTGCGGCAACCGGCACCGTTGGCCACGGCCACAATGCTCTTGGCCAGCTCTTCGGAGGCTTCGAAGGTTGGCATAAAGGCGCCGGAGCCCACTTTCACATCCATCACCAGCGCTTCGAGCCCGGAGGCGAGCTTCTTGGAGAGGATGGAGCCGGTGATCATCGCGATGGATTCGACGGTGGCAGTAATGTCACGTACTGCATAGATACGCTTGTCAGCGGGGGCAAGATCGCCGGTCTGGCCGATGATGGCCACGCCCGCCTCTTTCACCACTTTCAGGAAACGGTCGTTGTCGACCGAGGTCTGGTAGCCGGGAATGGCGTCCAGCTTGTCGAGGGTGCCGCCGGTGTGGCCCAGACCACGGCCGGAGATCATCGGCACGAAACCGCCGCAGGCAGCGACCATCGGGCCAAGCATCAGGGAGACAACGTCACCCACCCCGCCGGTGGAGTGCTTGTCGACAATCGGGCCACCCAGATTGAGGTGATCCCAGGTCAATACCATGCCGGAGTCGCGCATGGCGCAGGTCAGGGCAACCCGCTCATCCATGGTCATGTCTTTGAAGTAGACCGCCATCGCCAGCGCGGCAATCTGCCCCTCACCGATGGTGTTGTTGGTAATGCCCTGAACGAAGAATTGAATTTCTTGGGTACTGAGCGCTTCACCGTTGCGCTTCTTGCGAATAATTTCTTGAGGCAAAAACATCTTTCATTCCCTCCGCCATTGCTGGCGTTACACAAGCCTGAATCTTTGCCCGCACACCGCATGGTGGGGGCTAACAGGGCGGACAGCTGTCCGCCCTCTCATCGACCTATTAGTAACCGCTGGTGTTGGCCGGCTTGTCGCCATGCCCCAGAGTGGCCAGCAGACTGGCCAGCAGGCTGGATGCACCAAAGCGGAAGGTACGGGCGGATACCCAGTCGTTGCCGAGGATCTCTTCGGCCATGGCCAGGTACTGACCGGCAACGGCGGCATCTTTCACGCCACCAGCTGGCTTGAAGCCGACTTTCGGATTCTTGGCCTTGATCACTTCCATCATGATGCGGGCCGCTTCTGGGGTCGCATTGACCGGCACCTTGCCGGTGGAGGTCTTGATGAAGTCGGCACCAGCATCGATACAGATCTCGGAAGCGCGACGGATCAGCGCCTCTTCTTTCAGCTCGCCGGTTTCGATGATCACTTTCAGCAGCACGTTGGCACCGCAGGCCTCTTTACAGGCTTTGACCAGATCAAAACCGATCTGTTCGTTGCCAGCCATGAAGGCGCGATACGGGAACACTACGTCCACTTCATCAGCACCGTAGGCGACAGCGGCACGGGTCTCGGCCACGGCGATCTCGATGTCGTCGTTGCCGTGCGGGAAGTTGGTCACGGTCGCAATGCGTACGTCGGCAGCGCCGATCTCACGCAGTGTCTTGCGAGCGATAGGAATAAAACGGGGGTAGATGCAGACGGCGGCAGTCAGGCCAGCCGGTGACTTGGCCTTATGGCACAGGTCGATCACCTTCTGATCGGTGTCGTCATCGTTCAAGGTGGTCAGGTCCATCAGGTTCAGGGCGCGCTGAGCGGCCACTTTCAGATCAGTCATTCTGTTCTCCAAAGTCTCGATTTAATCCAGATAACCGGGCACCACCATACCATCCAGCGATGGATGCACAGGCAGTAATCCCCAGCTATACGGGAATGGAATTACAGTGCGAAGGCACCGGCACTATCGGGATGCTATTCAAAACACCCTGCAGGCACTGCGACTGTAAATAAGGCAAGAGCCCTGTCACTTTCTTACAAAAGTGCGGACTTGGTTCCATGAAGACTTGAGAAAGGCCGACAACATCTGACCCGACTTCCCAATCAATTCCATTTGACCGCCAACACCCGATTTCATCGAGTATTAGTCATTACCAGCACCCTGCTGGCAATGCCTATTTCAGCCGAGATACCCCCTGTTTGCAAGCCGGATTTGCCAATTTCAGAGGTACCTCACATCTGGCAAATCCAGGTCTAAAAAAGCCTTACGAAAAGAAACGAGTCAGGATCCAGGAGTAGGCCAATCCCCCCAAATAGACCCCGACGATCCCCATTACCCCGGATAAAACAGGAGGCGCCGGGATCGGCAATTTGAGGAAAGAAAACAACAAACCAACTATAAAGCCGGCCACCATCGCCAGTAGCACTTCATTCATATAACCTCCGATTTGACTCATTTTATTATTAGTTTAGATAGGAAAACGGTTGTCACCGCTCCATACGCGAACGCCACGGCAGATGCCGTGGCGTTCGTGTTTATACCCTGTCAGTCAGGCGGCGATTACATGCCGGACAGTGCCAGGAAGAAGCCTGCGATAGTGGCAGACATCAGGTTGGACAGAGAGCCAGCCAGTACGGCTTTCAGACCAAAGCGTGCAATGGTACCGCGGCGGTTCGGCGCCATGGACCCCAGACCACCCAGCAGGATGGCAACGGAGGAGAGGTTGGCAAAACCACACAGCGCGAAGGAGATGATCGCCTTGGTGTGATCGGACATGGCCACACCGTTGATCAGCACTTCGTCTTTCAGGTACGGAGCGAAGTTCAGGTAAGCCACGAACTCGTTCACTACCAGCTTCTGACCGATGAAGGAACCGGCAACCACTGCTTCATTCCAGGGCACACCGATCAGGAAGGCCAGCGGGGAGAAGATCCAGCCCAACAGCAGTTCCAGAGAGAGTTGCGGATAACCGAACCAGCCACCCACACCGGAGAAGATGCCGTTGATCATGGCAATCAGACCGATGAAGGCCAGCAGCATGGCGCCGACGTTCAGGGCCAGTTGCATACCGGCAGAGGCGCCAGCAGCAGCAGCGTCAATGACGTTGGCAGGCTTGTCATCCAGCTCGGCATCGGCAGAGCTTTCGTCGTAGTTCGGGGTCTCGGTCTCGGGAACCAGCAGCTTGGCGAACAGCAGACCACCCGGTGCAGCCATGAAGGAGGCAGCAATCAGGTACTCCATCTTCACGCCCATGGAGGCGTAACCTGCCAGTACGGAACCGGCAACGGAAGCCAGACCACCACACATGACGGCGAACAGCTCGGAGTCAGTCATCTTGGCGATGTAAGGACGAACCACCAGCGGCGCTTCGGTCTGACCGACGAAGATGTTGGCAGTTGCAGACAGGGATTCGGTGCGGGAAGTACCCAGTACTTTCTGCAGACCGCCGCCCAGCAACTTGATGACCATCTGCATGATGCCCAGGTAGTAGAGCACTGCAATCAGGGAGGAGAAGAAGATGATGACCGGCAGAACACGGAAGGCAAAAACAAAGCCGCCGCCACCGAACACTTCAAACATCTTGTTGCTGACCAGACCGCCAAACAGGAAGTCGATCCCGTTCTGGCCGTAGCTGATCACGCTGGATACCGCGTCGGACACGCCGACCAGGATATCGCGACCAACCGGAACATAGAGAACAAACGCCCCCAGACCGGCTTGAATTGCGAACGCACCGACAACGGTACGGACGTTGATTGCCTTGCGATTGCTGGAGAACAGCACCGCGATAAGGACGAGCGTCGCCATCCCTACCAGACCCATGAACAAATTCATTATTATCTTCCTCTAGTAGCACCTGGCTTGTTAGCGAGTTGTTATCAAACCCAACTAATCAAGGGGAGCGCATTATACTAATTAAAGTCCGATAAAATAGAATGCTGGTCACATTTTATCGTTATCAAAATGTCCAAGTGTCACAAAATTAGACAGCAAACGATTTTTACGCTCATTTTTTTTCCTGACAACTAAATCAGGTGTTGCGAATTTGTTTCATGGCAATGGGTCGTGATGGAAAATATGCCGGGCAGTTTCAAATAACACCTTAGCAACATCTACCGATGATTCCTCCCGCAAAGTCATCAATATTTCAGCTATTTTCGGCAGCGCTTCCGGGGTATTCCGAGTGCCTTGCTCATCTTGTAACGGCATATCGGGCGAATCGGTTTCCAGCACCAGGGCCTCGAGCGGCATAGCACGAAATACCTCTCGCGTCTTGTTCGCCCGCTCAAAACTGATTACCCCGCCCACCCCGAGCCGAAAGCCCAGTTGCCAGAAAGCCTCCGCCTGCTGCAACGAACCGCTGAAAGCATGGATCACCCCGCCACGAGGCGGCTTGAAGCGGCGCAACAGCTTGACCACAGTGTCATTGGCGCGCACCGAGTGGATCATCAGGGGGAGCCCAGCATCAGCAGCCAGCCGGATCTGAGCCTCAAACAGCGCAAGCTGCCCCTCCTGCGGCACGTGAGAACGGAGGTCCAGCCCGCACTCACCAATGGCCACCAGCCTGGCAGGTTGACTCATCACCAACGCTCGCAGCCGTTCCATCACCCCCTCCCGCTGCTCACCGGTATACCAGGGATGAATGCCCAAACCATAAAAAAGGCCGTCATGCTGATCTGCCAGTGCCATCACACGAGTCCAGTTATCCTCTGCGATGGCAGGAATGATATACTGCGTCACCCCTAATGCCCGGCAACGGGCCAGCAGCGCCTCCCTGTCCTGGTCGAACACCGGAAAGTCGAGATGGCAATGGGTATCTATCAGCTGCATATCACTCACACCTGTTTGCGGTATTTAATGGGTCATTGAACATGATGAACAACAGAAACAACGGCTTTACCCTGATTGAACTGGTGTTGGTGATCATAGTGCTGGGGATCCTGGCCGTCACCGCCCTGCCACGCTTTATCAATATCAAGGATGATGCCCTGAAAAGCACGGTCTCGGCGACTGCTGGCAGCTTTGCCAGTGCAGTTCAACTGGCAAATGCCGGCTGGTCGGTGAAAGTGAAGGGGGAGTCTATCGGGCTCTACAACTTGAGTAGCTTTGGCAAAGGCGATCTTGATATTAATCGCTATGGTTGGCCTGTAGGCACGAAAGAGGACTATAACCAAGCGCCAGATACAACATTTCCACCTGGCTCTAACGAAAACCAGATCTCTGTTAACAACGAAGATGACTGCAAGCTACTCTTCACTGGATTACTTGATACAGAGCAGACTGTTCCTGACTTAGACAATAACAACACTGAAACTGACTATAGTTCCGAACTTATTATTGCAGATGACCAAACTGAGATCGGAGGGTTAGAGCATCACAACTGCCGCTATATCCTGCGTGATTCTATCGGCCGCTTCCCGGATCACCCCAACGGCCTCGGCTTCGAGTACAACAGTGTTACCGGTGCCGTGACCCGCAATTTTGATTGAGCTCAGCCTCTTCTGCGCAAGCTCGCTCTTTGCTTGAGTCCTCATTATAACGAACCGGTGTGCAGCAGCGCCGGTTCTCCTGAGTGAGCCCCCACTCCTCGCACCACGCATCGTAACGGGCCAGCCAACGCAGCAATACCCCTTTCATCGTCACACCTCCGCCAACAGGTTCAGGTCAAAAACCATCCTAATCAGAGTCGACAAGGGGAGCAAGCCATCCCAATTTTTGCGGTCGGTTGAGATAGAAAGAGCCGGTCAGCATGGCTGACCGGCTCTTTTAACATTCCCTGAAGAGGTTATCAGATGAGCGATAGCTCATCCGCCTCAAAGGCTCTTCAGTTTCTCTTCCGGCAGAGCCAACTCGTCGTTGTGGTTAACACCGATGCCACGCTCCAGCACATGACGGGCGATGGCGTGCGCCTCTTCCAGCGAGTGCATGCTGTAGGTGCCGCACTGATACTCGTTCAGCTCGGGGATCTTGGCCTGATCCTGCACAGTCAGCACGTCGCTCATGGCCGCCTGCCAGGCTGCGCCAACACGGGCTTCGTCCGGCGCGCCGATCAGGCTCATGTAGAAGCCGGTACGGCAACCCATGGGGGAGATGTCGATGATCTCCACACCATTGCCGTTCAGATGATCACGCATAAAACCGGCGAACAGGTGCTCCAGCGTATGGATACCGCGCTCGGAGAGGATCTCCTGGTTCGGCACACAGAAACGCAGGTCGAACACGGTAATGGTGTCCTTGTTCGGGGTCTGCATGGTCTTGGCCACACGCACCGCTGGCGCTTCCATACGGGTGTGGTCAACGGTAAAACTGTCCAATAACGGCATTTCTGACTCCTGATTTGGTTACCAGAACCAGCCCCCACGGGAGAGCTGGTCCTTGCATTGACGGTACTGGGCGCCGTAGCGCTGGGCGCGAGCTTCCACTTTGCGAGAGGTCTTCATCAACCACCCCTTGCTGCGATAGCTGCCACGCCGGTAGCCACCCCACCCTTCGTGATAGTTGAGGTACTGACCATAGGCATCCCACTTGGAGGTGCCATTTAGCCGCTGGGCCTTGTTAGTGTACCAACCCATAAAATCGATGGCGTCGGCAAAGTCATCGCGGTCACTCCAGCTGTTGCCGGTTTCCCGCTGGTAATCAGCCCAGGTTTCATCTTTGACCTGAGCATAACCATAAGCCGAACTGGCCCGCCCGGTCGGGATGAAGAGGAAATACTGCATCGGCGGCTGGGCATCATGTACGTAAGAGGACTCCTGATACATCATGGCCATCACCACATGGATCGGCGTCCCCCACTTCTCGTTCATCTTGAGCGCGGCCTTGTGCCAGTCAGGCTTCTCGCGAAAGATCTGGCACAGATTCTCCGGCTGGGCCGGTGGACGGGTACTGCAAGCAGTCAGGCCCGCCAACAGGCTTGCGACCACCACGAAGCGCATCCACCCCATCAAATGAGGCCACACTTCACGCCTCTGGTCAGGTAAAGAGATAGCCAAGGTCAGATCGCGTCTTCGTTCTCTTCGCCGGTACGGATACGAATGACACGCTCCACCTCGCAGACGAAGATCTTGCCATCACCAATCTTGCCGGTACGGGCGGTGTTCTGGATCGCTTCCAGGCAGGCATCGAGATCCTCGTCCTGCACCACCAGCTCCACCTTCACTTTCGGCAGGAAGTCGACCATATATTCGGCGCCGCGATAGAGCTCGGTATGGCCCTTCTGGCGGCCGAAGCCTTTGACTTCGGATACGGTCATGCCGTTGATGCCGATCTCGGCCAGGGCCTCGCGCACATCGTCCAGCTTGAACGGTTTGATGATGGCTTCAATCTTCTTCATGGTGACTCCTTACCAGTTCTGTTTGCCGAACCCGGATGTAATAGGGTAACGGCGATCCTTACCAAAGTTGCGAGCCGTAATGCGGGGCCCGACTGCCGCCTGACGGCGCTTGTATTCGTTGAGATCCACCAGGCGGATCACCTTGCGCACCACCGCTTCCTCGAACCCTTCTGCCACCATGTCGGCGACCGAGGCATCCTCTTCCACGTAACGCTTGAGGATGGCATCCAAGATGTCGTATGGCGGCAGACTGTCCTGATCCACCTGGTCCGGCGCCAGCTCCGCTGAAGGGGGGCGATCGATAACCCGCTGCGGGATCACGTAGTCAACCGAGTTGCGATATTCGCACAGCTTGAAGACCAGCGTCTTGGGCACATCTTTCAGCACGTCGAAACCGCCCGCCATGTCACCGTACAGCGTGGCATAACCCACCGCCATCTCGCTCTTGTTGCCGGTGGTCAGCACGATACGACGACGTTTGTTGGAGAGCGCCATCAGCAACACACCGCGGCAGCGGGCCTGCAGGTTCTCTTCGGTCGTATCGCGAGCGGTACCTTCAAACAACGGCGCCAGCTGGGTCATAAATCCTTCGAACATTGGCTCGATGGAGATGATGTTGAACTCAACCCCCATCCGCTCGGCCTGCTCCTTGGCATCCTCTACGCTCATCTGGGCTGTGTAGCGGAACGGCATCATCACCGCCTGCACCTTGTCGGCACCGATGGCATCGGCTGCAATGGCCAGCGTCAGCGCCGAGTCGATACCGCCGGAGAGGCCCAGCACAGCACCATGGAAACCGTTCTTGGTGACATAGTCGCGCACCGCCAGCACCAGCGCCTGATAGGTCTCGGCCAACGGCTCCAGCGGCGCAGCCGGTTCCCGCTCTTTCACCGGCTGGCCATCAGCAAAACGTACCAGCGCCAGCTCTTCGGCAAACGGGGCGAGCTTATGGGTCAACTCACCCTGGCTGTTGAACACCTTGGAGCAGCCATCGAAAATCAACTCATCCTGACCGCACACCTGATTGAGGTAGACCAGCGGCAAACCGGTCTGATCGCAGCGCTCAGTCATCAGTTCGCGGCGGATCCAGGGTTTCTCCTGATCGTAAGGAGACGCATTGATGGTGAGCAGCAGATCGGCTCCTGCCGCCTTGGCGGCCAGCGCCGGGCCTGGCTGCCAGAGGTCTTCGCATATGAGCAGCCCTAGCTGATAACCACGGAACGGCACCACGCAGGTCTCGGTCGCCGCGGTAAAGTAGCGCTTCTCATCAAACACGCCGTAGTTGGGCAAATCCTGCTTGAAGTAACGGGCAATCAGCTGGCCCTGCTCATAGAGGGAAGCCGCGTTGTAGAGCGCCTCTCCTTCACGCCAAGGGTGACCCACCAAAATGGCACAGTTGCCCTGCCATTCGGCAACACGAGCCAACGCGGCTTCGACCCGGATCATCAGATCGGCGCGCAGCAGCAGATCTTCCGGTGGATAGCCGGTCAGGGCCAGCTCGGAGCAGACCAGCAGATCGGCACCTTGCTGCTCGGCCTGAGCCGCCGCAGCGAGCACTTTGTCAGTGTTATCTTCGATGGCGCCTACCGTCAGATTCAACTGGGCAAGCATCAGAGAGAGGGCTTTTGCCATGGCGATGCATCTTGTATTCGAAAATGATGGGGAATGATAAAGAAAAGGCGCTGGCTGTGCCAGCGCCCCGGATTCAAGGGGTACAACTTAGATTGGCCGCATTGGTTACACCATTATCCACCAGCAGGGCACAAGGACCACTAATCACCTGACCGTTGGCGGGTGGCGTCATGGCGATGCTGAGGGAAGCTGGTTTCAACAAGTAAGTTTTATTTCCCTGTGCACTGTAGGAGAAGTTCACCACCAAGCTACTATTTTGCGCTGCCGTACAGACATAGGTAGCCGGCTGGTTGTTAGCCTGGGGTTTATCAATACGGCAAGTAGCCCCCGTAGTTGTGGTACTGACATTCAAGCCACCGAAGGTATTTTTGCTGCAAGATACTGGCGCAGTATTGTTGCCATTCCCCTGCTCAAGACACTCGATCCGTCCCGATACCGTGAGAGTTGGCACAGTCTGGGAGCTGGTATCGATCGAGATAGGCATGGTGGCGACCTTGGCCTCACTTCGATCTACCGGTGAGATAAGTGAAGCTGTGATCCCCGAGTTACCTTGGTAGGCCGTCACCTTGATCGATGCACTTTGCAACACGTTGGATGCATCCTTGGTGCTCTTCTTGGCGGACAAATAACCACGGCTGTAGCTACCAAAATAATAGCTGCCAAGATCAACGACTGTCTTGACAGGCTCGTTGGTCACACCGACATAGTCAGAGGCACTGCCAGTCAACTGGCCACTCAATGGCACCAAGCTCCACTCCGCCAGCATGGTCAGATTGATATCCTGAAACGGAACCTTGGCCAACAGATCCTGAGAGGTCAGATCGAGCTTCGAGAGACTGTCCGGCGAGAGCAGATCCACGTAGATACCTCTAGCAATCAACTGGGCGGTCCCCGTATTCATGGTGATCTTGGTGCTGGTATCTCCCCCTGTCGCAGCATTGGCAGGCAACCAATCCGCAAATTCGGTGATCGTCGGCGGCGTGGCCGTGGGGTTTGCGGTCCAGTTGAGGGTGTTTTTCTGCCAGGTGATGTAGGTAGTAACTACGTACTTGATGTAGTTCTGATAGCTGGTCTGGTTTGCGGGCTTGGCAAGAAAATCAGCGCTGGTCACGACAACTTTGATCAGGTTCCAGTCAGGCAGCGGGCGATAGTAACCATCAAGTCTGACAAAGCGGCAGGCATCCACATAATCGCCACTATTGACCGATGAGAGGCCACTGTTGTAACGCAGTCGACTGGTATTGAGTGGAGCGTAAAACTGTTCGAAACTGCTGCCGCTGCCATCGAAATGATCCTTGCAGCAACTGGTGCAGAGACTCGGTTGATCTCTGACACTGCTGTTGAGTACCCCGGTCTGCTTGGTAACCTGGGAGCCCACATTCCAGTACAACAGGTTGCTGCTGGTCAAAATGGCCTTACCGGGCAGGTAGGCATTGACACTCGAGCCATAACTGCAGGAACAGGAGACCGATGCCAGATCCTGCAGCACCTGTTGAGTATTGCCACCATTGTCTGGCTTATAGGTAACAGTCTCGAATTGCACCAGTTTGCCAACAGAACCATCCTTGGAGGTCACGGTGGGCAATGGCTTGCTGGTCTCTTGCTTGCGCCCTTCCTGGTCAATCTGGATGGAAATGACATCGGGCGCGACCCCGGGGGTATAAACCACATGGGGCGGCTCACGACTGGTATCCAACCCCCCGTTAAACTGATTCTGGGTTAATGACTCAACAGGCGATACCGCACCGGAAAGCAACAAGGAATGGGACTGCCCGACGCTGTCGCTCCAACTGACAGTGACATTGACCACCTTTCGGCCAGGATAGGCATGCAAATAACCCGCCGGGATAGCCGTCTGCCAGCCAGAGCCATTCCAGTACTGATTACTGACGCTCCAACTAAGGGCATAAGTCCCACCGCCATCAGGAGGTGTTGCCGAACTGGAACCTGCCGCGATACTGTTATAAGCAGTAAACGGTGAAACCGCGCTTACCACTCCATTGAAGGTACGAAACGCATCCAGTTTTGACTCCGCCAGACGCATGGCTACCTCATAACGGCGGCTATCCTGGGAGGTATTGAGCAACGAACGAGACATAGCCACCAGTCCTGCGACCCCCACTCCCAGCAGAACCAGGGTGATCAAAATCTCTAACAGCCCAAATCCCTTGTGCGGTTTCATACATGCTCCTACCAGTCGCGCCAGCTACCAGGCACCAGATTGATGCTCTGAAACGCAGCCCCATTTTCGATATTGCTCAACACCGCCTGATCATACTTGGCATCAAAGGTACCGTTAGCCGTTTTGCCCAGTTGATAGTTGGCCACCACGGCACCGTTGACGATAGCCCCCCCCTTCAAGCTGATATCAGTAGTCGCCGTAGCAGGCGTGGATGAATAGGCAAACACCAGCCCATAGAGGGTAGCGCTCCCATTGACCATCAGATTGCCATTGCGAACGATGAGTACCACGGGCGCAGCAACCGAGCCGATAGACCCACCCGGTTTGCAGTCTCCATCGACGATAATCAGGCCGCTTGAGGCGGTCGAGAGCGAGTCGCAATTATTCAACCGATGTACTGCTCGTGACTCCAGATTGGCCCACCCCGTAGCGTCATCATTCTCGTTAAACAGATACCAGACCAGGTCTGTGGGGAATGCCGTATCATTATCTTTGATGTCCGACTGCTTATCACCCTTCTGGCTAATGTAGGTACTACACCCGCCGCTGTAGTCTCCCTGGTGGCAAGTCTGACCAGAACCATTGGTCAAATCCACATTGCCATTCGTCCAGACAGATAACGGAACCCCTGGCCCCCCACCGTTAGGGTTGGCCACCACAGTGAAGTTGCCGGATACTGCCATACCACCGGCAACTGTCAGGGGGGCTGCGGGAGTGCCGGCCAACACGCTTATCTTGATGGCCTTCACCTCAACCTCTGCATTGGCGGTACTGTCCACCAGGGTTGCCATAGTGCGCACTTTAACCGGAACTACGTTCGCCCCACCGACAATCACGGTCGGTTCATCCAGAGCCCACAGGGTATAATTGCCAGCCGAAACAGTGATAGATATACCGCTACTGGGGGTGCGCCAAGCTGCATCCTGCGCAAGCCGTCCGACCCCATCCGAGAGACCCAGCTCGGCCAGTGCCAACGCCTGCCGGTACTGTACTTCATTAAGACTGACACGACGGTCAGCAACCATCAGCTTGCCCACCAGCAAAGAGATGCCAAGCAGGATCACAATAAGCAGCAGCGTAATAGTGAATGTGGTAAAGCCAAGATAACGTTTCATGGCATCAATACCCGTCGTTACGCAGCTTGATATCACGCTGCAAGGTGAGTTTAAGTGCACTATTTGCCTTTAACTGACCCGATATGGCCAAGCGCACCGTTCTCGCGCCAGCCGACGCACTGCTTCCAAGCAGCGAAAAAGTGAGGTCAGTCACCTCAATGGTGTCATCGGTACTGAGTAAATTCCCCGTGCTGCAACTGGTACCGAGCTGCACCCCTTTGTCGGTACTGTCGTAGCTGTAAATAAAGATCTCATTGGCACCGAGGGTTCCATTGTTATCATCATCGTATTTCAGCCGGATACAGCGATAAATCTTGGAACCAGTGATCGTCTCATTCATCAGGTCGCTGCCAGTATCAAAATAGAAGGGGGATCTGGAGCCTGATGCAGCATTGAGAAACACAGTAGCTCCCTGATCGTAACCAGTTCGCTGTACATCACGGGCAATCATGTCCGTGATACTTTGCAGCTCCTGATTTAGACGACTTACCTGCATCGATGTTTGATTGGCCTTGAGAATAGTGGCGAACAAGGATGTTACGGCTGCGACCAAAAACAGACCTGCGACCATGGCCACCATTAACTCGACGATGTTAAAGCCTCGTGCCAGACCTAATCGCATGGAGAGCTCCCCGTGACTGGCTCGGTTCTCACTCGCCCATTTGTGGCAATAATAACCCTGTGCTCAGAGGTCCCGTTCTTCAGACAAATAGAACCATTGCCCAAACCGCCACTGCCGTGAAGATCTTTGAATGAGCCTCTACGGTTATTGATTTCAAGAGCATTTTCAGAACCGGATAATTCATAGTTTGTCGTCAGAGTAATGCCGTTAAACTCGCTGGCATCAACGCCCTTGCGACCTTCAATAACAGAACATGAATCCGAGCAGCTATTACATGCCGAATCAAGAACGATGCGATAGCACCAATTGGCCTGCCCCGCATTGAATATCTTGAAGATTATCGGCTTATTACGTTTGATAGCCTCAGACTTGAGCAGCATGATATCCGTGTAAACGGCTTGGGTAGCCGCCTTGACCATCTGCTCCTGGCGCAATGACTGATAACTGGGGATGGCTACGGTTAGCAGCAGGGCGACCAGAGCCATGGCGATCATCAATTCAATCATGGTAAAACCGGCTGAGCGCCCCTCTGCGAATTCCATTGGCTAAAGACTCCTTTCTTTTCGCACATGCCAGTAGAGTATGATGTCAGTACTATCCTATAGTATCTATCTGTTTAACGAACCCTGCCGCGCCCATGAGAATCAAACAATCCGGAATCACCCTGCTGGAATTGATGGTGGTCGTTGCCATCGTTGCCATCATTGCCGCTGTCGCCTACCCGAGCTTTACTGACGGTCTGCGTAAATCTCGTCGAGCCGATGCCATCAAGGGCTTGCTGACCATGCAGCTCAAACAAGAAGAATTTCGCATCTCCAATGCCAGTTACAGCAGTGCGATAGCCAGTGTGGGCAACCCAACCAGCGATTACTACACCTTTAGCATTTCTGGCGCCAGCGCCACCGCCTACACACTAGTGGCCACCAGCAAGGGGGCCCAGGTCGGCGACAAGGCCGGCAATACGGCCTGTGATACCCTGACTATCAACAAGGCCGACATCAAGACGCCTGCCGAGTGCTGGAACTGAACGCTACCAGCATTCGGTGGCTGTCATGGTGGCTCGTGATACCCCCTGCAGTCCGCTCTGATCGAGAGTCAACAATCCACAGGGATCGCCATTCATCACACCTGTCGGAATGGCGGTCAGGGTATAACGGGCCCCACTGGCATTGAGCGCTACATTGTAATACGCAGCCCCCCCATCCCTCGGCAGGGTCGCCAAGCCGGCAGAGGCTAGGTTACCGGCGTCGTAATTGCCATTGGCAGTAAACTCCCGCTCCAGATATTGCGCCGCTTCCAGCAACACTGCCTTGGCTTCGGCCCGCTTGGCAGCCGCCATGTAGTTGTTGTAACTGGGATACGCGATCGCGGCCAGAATGGCGACCACTGCGACCACTATCATCAACTCAATCAGGGTAAAACCACGTTCCATGCCAACCTCTACTCCAGTTGCAACCAGGACTGGCGGCCACCCAGATCGCCTGCCCCCTCTTCCAGCGTGACCGAGATATTTCCGCTGGAGCCGCTGATATATTTGCGCTCCATCTCGGCATCTTCCACTACGCTTGGCGTCGTGGTGAGCTCATCAAATTGCTTGCCGCTGACCGGCACCTTGATGTCATTACCAGAATCATCCTTGATCGCGACGTAGTCATCATCGTTGACAGCCCCGTCGCCGTTAACGTCGAACACCGAGTAGGTGAGTCTGGCCCCCGAGATGGGATCCAGCTCCATCAACCAAGAGCGGCCACCAAAGTCACAGGCATCCGCCGACGGGATCAAGGTATTGAAGATCAGTCGCTTATGCCGATAGAGCATCTCGGAGACGGCCCGCTCACCGACCCCCTTGCTCAAGCTTGGCGATTTCAATAGCAGATACCAACCCTTTTGGCTGGTGTAATTGACATTCCGGTTGGAGACAACCCTCACGTTGAACTTGATAGTGGTGCCGTTGGCCACAAACTCATGGGTGATGATCTGCTGCAACAGCTGGCTACTGAGCACGGTAGCCCCCGTATCCCAGATACCGTACACCGCTTCCAGCCTCGGCGTGGCGGGAACCAGTTTGTCATCATTGGTAAAATAACTGCCAGTCCCCATCATCACCATAACCCCCCCTTTAGGGTGCCGAATAGCCAAAGGACGCATGGTGATCGGCTGACGCGTACCGGCACTGCAGCTGCCATTACAGGCCTGGAACAGCGGCTTGGGCTTGTTGCCCGTTTTCAAAGCACTTCCCCACTGGGCACTGTTTTTGTCAGTCAGATCGAATTTCCACAGATTGCCGTGCAGGTCACCGGCATAGACATAGTCGACAACCCTGTCCCCGTCTTGATCTACCGGCAAGGGGGAAGATAGACCGTTGGGCTCGCTGGAAGACCCTACCTCGGTATCAATCTCTTTGATGATGGCGCCAGTCGCCAGATCCAGCACAAAAAGCCTCGCAGTCTGACTGGTGCTGTTGTAACCATTCGCAACCAGAGCAACCCATTTGTTGTCGGCTTTGACACGTACCAGAGTGGGTGCCGCCAGTGCAACCCCCATTTCGCTATCGGTGAACTCCCACAGCATCTTGTCGGCGGTGAAGTTATCCGGGGCCGTCACATCGATGGCAAATACCGCCTTGCCACCGGCACCGGTGGATCCCAGCAAGATGCTCTTCCAGCGACTGCCCAGATAGGCATCGCCCACCTTGGGCGTCCCATCCACATAGTAGCGATGGCTGTAATTCGGTCTGGTCAACTGATTCAGCTCGCCCAGCAGGCTGGACGGGATATAGGCCAGTCGCTCGACACCGTCGGCGACTCGAAATCCGTGCAGCATACCGTCATTGGCACCGACATAGAGCATGGGTGGGCGCCGTGTAATCGCCGTCGAGCTTAGAAAAGCTTGGTAACCCTCCCGCTCGGTCTGGGTCAGACCGGCTGCACTGCTGTAACCGTAATCACGCTTGCCCACGTAGACGGGATCAGAATTGATGATGTCGCCGAGCAGATCACTACGATTACGAAACGCACCACCATTGCGCTGCTCACCACTGCGATCACCGCGCAGATAGGCGACACGGCTTTCTCCCTGGTTGTCACCAGCGACATTGAATAGAGCCCGGTTGGTCACATTCAGCGTATCCCAACGAAAGGGGATGCCGACACCATCTTGCCGGGTGAAGATATTGCGTGCCGAAGGCTCGGGGATCAAGGTAGCGGCATCCCAAGCGATCTCCCCAAGGGTGCCATCGCTGTTCAGCGGGATCGAGACCAGTTGCCCCGACCAGTCGCCGCTGTTGTAGCGGGCCTGGTAGATGTGGGTATTGCTGTCCAGCCGGGTTGCGTTGGCGGTCACTGAACTGGCTGAGCTGTTACGGGCGGCAATCTGTGCCAGCGTACTGCTCAGGGCTGCGGCGAAGGTATCCGGATCCGCCGCGCTGAAAAAGCTCCCCTTGCTGTTGACAGCCGCATGCCACAGATCGTCGATCTTGAACTCATCGGAATCATAAGGATTCGGCCAACTGCCCGGGATACCGTTGGCAGGATTGAGCGACCCGTTGACCCCGAGTCCGACGGTAAAGTTGACCAGATGCTGCCAGTTGGCAGGATCCGCCGTGCTGGTTGGCACCTTGTTGGCGAGATCGGGGCGCAGATCTCTCTTCCAGTACTGGTAGGCCACATCGGCCAGCGTATTCTCGATGCTATCTTTGTCCTGATCGCCGACCGAGGGGGAATCACCGTTCCAGTAGCCATCCGTCATCAGGATGTTGTAGCTCTGGCGGCAAGTCAGATGAGGAAGCGTGCTGCCGGCACGGGCAGACCAAGGGCCATTATTGTCACTGCGGGAAAAATACTCCCCAACCTCTTTCAGACCGGTACGCAGCGGTGTCCCCTTCGCCAAAATATCGCGGCCATACAGTTCATTGAAAAATGCGCTTCTGTCGGTACCCGAAAAAGGGGTGACACCACGAATAACACTATCCTTGGCATTGATGGTGGCAAAGCCGACCCGAATTCCCTCTCCCTGACTGGCAAAAGCTCGTCCCACGCCTGCCCGAGCAGCCAAAATCCGCGAGCGGTAATAGGTATACCAGTTGGCAAAATTCTGGATCTCTTCGTCATAGCTACAAACGGGAGCGTTTTTGCAGTCACTGCGATTGGGGCGACCGTCATAGACGGTGGCCACCGCTTTGTTTATCACCACCTGGGTATAGTTCTTGGCGTTGAATACATTGCCACTTCCCTTGTAGTCAAAATAGACAGCCGGCCAGAAACTCTCGTCTTGGTTGTAATAATCAGGAGAAAACTCAGTGTAATAGATGGCCCACCATGCTCGATTGGTTTCAGTCAGGTTGCGACAACCGGCCGCCGTCTTCATAGGGTTGTGAGGGGCACAGGTCACTTTGGCATTTGCCATCAAGGAGCCATCCGCATTGGCCCAGGGACGATAGGTCAGCTGCGGGTTGTAATAGAGCTTGTTGTTATGGCTGGAGCGCACGTAGGCATTGCGGGCATTGTCGCTAGCAAAGGTGATCGTATAGTTGGAGTAATCGTCATTCCCATAAACATTGTTGGCTCGTGGGTAGACATAGCGTGCTTCGTTCTCGATCAAGGACTCGGGCATGATCTCGAAATGCATCGAACCCGAATCATCCAGGGTAAACATGATATTGGGATCGGCCCGGGTGCCGAGATAGAGGGGAACCTGGGCAATATCGAGCGCCGCCTGCGCCGAAGTGCAGCAGAGCATCACTGAAAGGCCAAAACCAAGTTTGCCCATACACCGCCTCCTAGCGACTATAGGTCGATTGCAACAGCACCCGGCTCTCGTCAGAGAGACCAAATCCCCTTGCAGTAATACGATATAGACGACGCTCACTGATGGGCTCATCGACTGCCAGATCCTCGCTCCCCCCCTGGGTATAGGGCAACCGTTCGATAAAGTATTCGGGAGCGCGCCCCGCCAGACCACTGTTGGTATAGGTACGCCAGGCGGTCGAAGGGGAGGCAGGATCCACCGCGGTGTCGATAAATTCATACAGGCCCGCGCTGTTGTCATAGGGACCCGAGTTGCCAGCCTCGATATAGCGCTCGGCAGCGCGCAGGCCCGCTTCTGCCGCCTGCAATGCCTGCAGTGCCTCTTTCTGGTTACCCGCCATCTTCTCTTGCAACTGCGCCCCACGCATGCTGGCCATACCCAGCAGGCTCACCATGACCAGAAAAATCAGGCTGATCACCAGCGCCATCCCCTGCTGTCGATCCATCATGACTGGGCTCCTCAAGGTAGCCGATTGCGCAGCGCAACTGTGGTTTCGGCGACCCAGTACCAGTTGCGATCGGTCGCCCGGAAGGTGGCTCCGGCAAAGCTAAGGGCCTGCGGAGACGACACCACATTGCCTTGGTTACTGCGCATAAGAAGCTGTACTCCAATCCCCAGTACATTGTTCCAGTTTGGATTGCTGGCGGCGCTCACATAGCGATCTGCCGCCCGATCCCGGTTCTGATCCTCGCCGAATGTAAGTTGCATATTGGCCACCCCTTCGATAAGGGGCATACCTGCAGCCACCCCGTTCTTGCGATAAAGCGCATAGGGGCTGCTGGCTGAGGGGCGGGCGATATAGTAGAGACGGGTTTCCACCCTGTTCACGACCGAGCCAAGACCAAACCGCTCCTCGGGTGGGCTGCTGGCCCCCCCCCAGGAACTGCTGGCATTGCCTGGCGTATATTTGTTGTCATTGGAGTGGACGATATTGACCTCACGCCCCCCTGCCACGCCCTGTACTTTGGTGACCTGAAATATTCTGGCCTTCTGACAGTCGGAGACCATGACGATATCTCCCTCGCACAGATCGCTATAACCCTGTGCGCCGGAACCACAATAGTCGGCCTTGCTGGATAGCTGCTGCACAAACAGCTGGGCGGCACTGTTATGATTATCACGACTGAGCGGAACCCCAACCCCAACCGGCCCCTGAACCAACAGGATATCGCTACCCGGCATGGGTCTGGGCTCGGAACCGCTGAACAGAGCAGACAGCTCGGCTGGCAAAGTGGACGTCACATTGTCGTAACCACGCAAAAAGGTGGTGAAGTTGTAGGGCAGTGCCGTACTGTTGTTGAGGGTATTGGTGATATTGACCCCCTGTTTGCTGAGACACCCCTGATAGCCCACCATACGCAGCTCTTTTTGCAGCAGATTGGTGGCAAATCCGCTATCTTCCCGCACCCGGGCAATGGCCTCGCCAGTGAGATAGGTTTTGTGATTGCCGAGAAACACCTGAATCATGACCCCCACCGTTATCAGCGAGAGCACCAAGGCGATCATCACCTCGACCAAGCCGATCCCGTGCTGGTGTAGCGGCAAACCGCTCCTGCTCATAGGTCCGTCCTCAGGATCATGCTGCGCGACGCAGGATCAGTCGACAGCCGACTGCTATCCCACTGAATAGTGATGGTGGCCCTTCCGGCACTGACCGATACGGCGCCATCGCCACCTGGTAGCTCGGCTACGACCCGCTTCCAGTGTTGCAGATCCTGAACCGCCATAGAGCTACCCGAGACAGTTTCGCCCAAGTCGATATTGTATTGCCCGTTCAGAGCCGCGCTGCGATTAGCCCGCATCATGTCGTTGATCATGTATGCATACTGGGTCGCCTCGGTACGCGTCAGCGCCGACTGGTTACTCTTGAGAGCCTGCAGTTGCAGAGTCGCCATGCCCAGAATACCGATGGAGAGCACCAGTACCGAGATCATGATTTCAAGCAGTGACAAACCCCGTTCTCGCATCATGGGCAGCTAGCCTCGGTAATGGAAGGGCGACCAGCCACTGTGATGTTGATATCACGGGAGGGCTCATTCCGACACTCATCAGGACGCAGGGAAAATACCCGTGCCAACGGAGTGCGGCCATCAAGAAAACCCTCGCTATTAAAACGCAGCAGGGAGGTATTGCTGCTCAATACCCCGCCCCCCATGTCGGGAAAGCCTCGCAACAACTCACCATTATCCAGTATGCCGTTACCGTTGCCATCGACCCAGATCTGCCAGCCAGCCTCCCAGTGATGCTGGGTCAGGTTATCGGCAGAGGCGGAGAGGGTCACTACCGTGTTGCGGCGAATGGCTTCTGAGCGGGCAAGGTTGATGGCCGCAACAAAGTTGTTAGCCTGAGTATTGAGAGAAATAGTGCGCAGCAAAGCGTTGAAGGAAGGAACCCCCAACGTGAGTAACAAAGAGACGAGCGCTATGGTGACCATAAGCTCGATAAGGCTAAAACCTGAACGCAAAAACATCCTGTTTCGCTCTGATTTGTTCCAGGAGGACAGACACACTCCATGTGTGCTAAGCCAGAATAAGGGCTTGCTGGCAGTCTATGCCGGGCACTTGGGGTTTCAATCCCGGCAATGCAAAAGTTCGAGCTACATCATCAATTTTTGCTGCGATCTGGTTGCGAACATGCACAAAGGACTCGTTGGGACCAAAAAAGCCACCTCAACGAGGTGGCTTTGGCAATAAACCGACATCTAGCGAGATGAGAGGGATCAGAGGATCCGCAGCTCGGGTGGTACCTCAAACACCACGTTCTCTTCACGGCCAGGATGCTCGGCGACGACATTGCCACCCAACTCCCGCAGGCGTGCAATCACGGACTGCACCAGCACCTCGGGAGCGGACGCACCGGCAGTGACGCCGATCGCCTTCACACCCTCTAGCCAGCTCGCCTCGATCATCGACGCATCGTCGATAAGATAGGCTCTGGCGCCCACCTTCTCGGCCAGCTCGCGCAGACGGTTGGAGTTGGAGGAGTTGCGAGACCCCACCACCAGCATGGCGTCCACCAGCCCCGCCATCTCCCGCACCGCATCCTGACGGTTCTGGGTGGCATAGCAGATGTCATCCTTGCGCGGCCCCTGGATCTTGGGGAAGTGCTTGCGCAGCGCATCGATCACGTCAGAGGTCTCATCCACGCTCAGGGTAGTCTGGGTGACGAAGCAGAGGTCATCCGGATTCTTCACCTTGAGCTTGGCCACATCTTCAGGCGTCTCCACCAGATACATGCCGCCTTCGCGATTCTCGTACTGCCCCATGGTCCCGATCACCTCGGGGTGACCGGCGTGGCCGATGAGCACAGCCTCGGAGCCCTTGCGGCTGGCACGATGCACCTCCATGTGCACCTTGGTCACCAGCGGACAGGTGGCATCGAATACCTTGAGGGCGCGGGACTTGGCCATCTCGCGCACTGTCTTGGCCACGCCGTGAGCAGAAAAGATGACGATGCTGTCGTCAGGCACCTCATCCAGCTCCTCGACGAAGACAGCGCCCGCATCTTTCAACTTGTTCACCACATACCGGTTATGCACCACTTCGTGGCGGACATAGATGGGGGCACCGAACTTCTCCAGCGCGCTCTCGACAATGCTGATGGCGCGATCGACACCGGCGCAAAAACCGCGAGGGTTAGCAAGCAGAATATCCATTAATGCACCTTCTCCTCATCATCAACACCCAGGATCTCCACCTCGAAGGTGACGGTATGACCGGCCAGCGGGTGGTTGAAATCGACTGTGACCGACATCCCTGCTACCGCCCGGATGATGCCCGGCAGCTCGCTGCCGTTAGGCTGATCGAACAGGATGATGGTGCCGACTTTTGGCTCCACATCGGCGCCAAATTTGGCACGGTCGAGATGGTAGATGTTGTCGGGATTGGAGAGACCAAAGGCCTCTTCCGGCGCCAGAGTAAAACTCTTGCTCTCCCCTTCGCTCAGCCCCAGCAGACACTGCTCGAAGGTGGGGGTCAGGCTGCCATCGCCCATCCGCAGGCGGGCAGGTTTGCCGTGCAGCGCCGTGCTGTCGGCAACCGAGCCATCTTCCAGCTTGATGGAGAAGTGGAACAGCACGCTGCTGTTAGCGGTGATCTGCTGGCTCATGCCTGCTCCTTTTTCTCACCACGGACACCGTCCAGCACGATCATGGCGGCCCCGATAAAGATAAAGCTGTCGGCCAGATTGAATGCCGGCCAGTGCGCACGCTGCCAGTAGAAGTCGAGGAAATCGACCACATGGCCCAACACCAGTCGATCAAAGACGTTGCCGAGGGCGCCGCCGATGATGAGTGAATAGGCGATACCGCTCCAACGCTGGGTCACCGACTGCTTGCGCAGCCAGTGGATCAGCAATCCACAGATGGCAAAAGCCAGCACCGCGAAGAACCAGCGCTGCCAGCCCCCCTGATCAGCCAGAAAGCTGAATGCGGCCCCCTTGTTGTAGACGTGAACCAGATTGAAGAAGGGGGTGATCTCCACCCCCGGGTAACCAAATGGCAGCAACTTGACCACGGCGAGCTTGCTCGCCTGGTCCAGTACAAAGGCCAGCACTGCCAGCCACAGCCAACGCAGGCCGCTTTTATGTTGAGTCATGTTCATCAGGCAAATTGACGAGTTTCGCCGTCACCCTCAACGTTGGTCACACAGCGACCACAGATCTCTTCGTGACCCGCGATGGTGCCCACATCTTCTACATGGTGCCAGCAGCGGTCGCACTTGGCGGCAGCAGACTGGGCCACGCTCAACCACAGGTCATCACGCTCGGTCGCCACAGAGCCTTCCGGCGCAATGTCAGCCTCCACAACCTTGGCTTTGGAGGTGAGCAGCACGAAGCGCAGCTCATCAGCCAGGGCATTCAGGCGTGCAGCCAGCTCCGGCTTGGCGAACAGGGTCAGCTCGGCCTGCAGGGAGCCGCCGATGCGCTTCTCACCACGAGCCACTTCCAGCGCCTTGTTCACTTCACCGCGCACGGTGAGGATCTCGGCCCAGAACTCGTCGTTGAGGGTTTCACCCGCTTCCAGCCCGAACAGGCCGTCGTACCACTCTTCGGTGAAGACGAACTCGCCGCGCTCACCCGGCAGCAGGGCCCAGATTTCATCAGCGGTGAAGCTCATGATCGGCGCCATCCAGCGCACCATGGCCTCGGCGATGTGATAGAGGGCGGTCTGGCAAGAACGACGGGCCAGGCTGTCAGCCTTGGCGGTGTACTGGCGATCCTTGATGACATCCAGATAGAAGGAGCCCATCTCGATGGAGCAGAACTGCATCAGCTTCTGGGTTACACCGTGGAAGTTGTACTCGTCGAATGCCGCCATGATCTCGGCCTGTACCGCTTTGGCACGACCCACAGCCCAGCGATCCACCACCACCATGTCGGCAGGTGCCACCATGTCGGTCGCCGGATTGAAGCCGTTCAGGTTGGCCAGCAGGAAGCGGGCAGTGTTGCGAATACGACGATAAGCATCGGCAGAGCGCTTGAGGATCTCGTCGGAGACAGTCATCTCGCCGGTGTAGTCAGTGCTCGCTACCCACAGACGCAGGATGTCGGCACCCAGCTTGTTCATTACGTCTTGCGGGCTGACCACGTTGCCGATGGACTTGGACATCTTGCGACCCTGACCATCCACGGTGAAGCCGTGAGTCAGCACCTGGTTGTAGGGAGCCTTGTCTTTCATGGCCACACCGATCATCAGGGAGGACATGAACCAGCCGCGGTGCTGGTCAGAGCCTTCCAGATACATGTCGGCTGGCTTGCCGTTGAACTCGGGACGGGAATCAACCACGGAGGCATGGGTAGAACCGGAGTCAAACCAGACGTCGAGGGTATCAGGTACTTTCTCGTAGTTGTCGGCATCGGCACCCAGCAGCTCCGCCTTGTCCAGATCCCACCATGCCTGAATGCCGGACTGCTCGACCCGCTTGGCTACTTCGTGCATCAGGCGCACGGATTCCGGGTGCAGTTCCTGGGTCTCTTTATGGACGAACAGGGAGATGGGCACACCCCAGGTGCGCTGACGGGAGATACACCAGTCAGGACGGTTCTCGACCATCGCCTGAATGCGGTTTTTACCCCAGGCCGGTACCCAGCCGCTCTGGCCTTGCTGGGCAATACCGTCCTTCTCGATGCGCTCGATCTCTTCCAGTGCGCGCTTGCGCAGACCCTTCTGCTCCATGCTGATGAACCACTGTGGAGTAGCACGGAAGATGATCGGGGTCTTGTGACGCCAACAGTGCGGATAGGAGTGGTTGAACACCTTGTGATGCAGCAGGGCGCCGCGCTCGGTCAGCACTTCGATCACGGAGGCGTTGGCCTTGAACACATGCTGACCGGCAAACAGTTCGGTATCCGGCAGGTAAACACCGTTGCTGCCAACCGGGTTGGCCACTTCCAGACCGTACTTCTGGCCGACCACGAAGTCTTCCTGACCGTGGCCAGGTGCGGTGTGAACGGCACCGGTACCGGCATCCAGGGTGACGTGATCACCCAGTACCACAGGCACATCGAAGCTGTAGAAGGGGTGGTTGAAGCGCAGCTGCTCGAGCGCGGCCCCCTTGGCATAGCCCAGATTGTGGAATTTCTCGATACCGGCGCGATCCATGACGTCCTTGACCAGCTCTGCGGCCAGGATCAGACGCTCTGGGTGCTCACCTTCAACCTGCACCAGTGCGTAATCCAGATCGGCGTGCATGGCGATGGCGCGGTTGGCTGGCAGGGTCCACGGAGTGGTGGTCCAGATCACCGCAGAGAGCGGGCCCTTGCCGGTGTGGCCTTCGGCGCAGTCAAACTTGGCGGCAACGGTCGCCTCATCAACAGCCTTGAAGCGCACATCGATGGAGGGGGAGTTCTTGTCGTAGTACTCAACCTCGGCTTCAGCCAGCGCGGAGCCGCAATCGGTACACCAGTGCACCGGCTTGGAGCCTTTGTGCAAGTGGCCGTTTTCAACGATCTTGGCCATGGAGCGGATGATGTTGGCTTCGGTGCCAAAATCCATGGTCAGGTAGGGGTGTTCCCAGTCACCCAGCACACCCAGACGGATGAAGTCGGTCTTCTGCGCTTCGATCTGGGTCTTGGCGTATTTGCGGCACTCGGCACGGAATTCGGCAGCGGAAACCTTCTCACCCGGCTTGCCGACCATGCCTTCCACTTTCAGTTCGATAGGCAGACCGTGGCAATCCCAACCCGGCACATAGGGGGAATCAAAACCGGAGAGGCCCTTGGACTTGATGATGATGTCTTTGAGGATCTTGTTGACCGAGTGACCGATGTGAATATTGCCGTTCGCATAGGGGGGGCCATCATGCAGAATGAAAGAAGGCTTGCCCGCTTTGGCGCGGCGAATAGCGCCGTAGAGATCCTGATCGTACCAACGTTTCAGCATGTTGGGTTCGCGCTTGGCCAGATCGCCACGCATCGGAAACTCGGTTTCCGGAAGATTCAGGGTGTGTTTATAGTCGCTCATCAGTCCTGGGTTCCCTTCTTTTCTAAAAGAGTGCTGGGTAAATTGAATTGTGGCAGCCCGAACCAGGCTCGGGCCGCCAGGGCATCTCGTTCGATCTGCTCTTTCAAGGCAGTGAAAGAGGCAAACTTCTGCTCTTCGCGCAGCTTGTGGCGAAGCAGCACCTTGACCTGCTGACCATATAGATCACCAGAAAAATCAAATAGATGTACTTCCAATCTGGCTTGTGTACCGCTCAAGGTCGGCCGTACACCCACATTGGCTACACCGGGGAAGGTCTTGCCGGAACATATCACTTCCACCGCAAACACGCCACCGACCGGGATCACCTGACGCTTGAGGGCCAGATTGGCAGTGGGAAAACCTATGGTGCGCCCTAGCTTGTCGCCGTGGGCCACCCGGCCGCTGATGCTGTAGGGGCGGCCAAGCATCAGCTCCACCTCCGCCATCCGGCCCGCCTTAAGGGCTTCACGCACCAGGGTGCTGCTGACCCGCTGCCGTTCGAGCTGGAAGCTCTGGGTGCTGATCACCTCGAAACCGAAGCGATGGCCCGCCTCCTCCAGCAGGTGGAAATCCCCTTCCCGCCCCTTGCCGAAGCGAAAATCATCGCCGACCACCAGATAGCGCACCCCGAGCTTCTCCACCAGCAACTGCTCGATGAAGGTCGAAGCCGCCTGCTCGGCGAAGCGGTGGCTAAAGCGCACGCAGAGCATGCGATCGATATCCAGCCCCTGCAGCGCTTCGTACTTTTCCCGCAACCGGCTCAGCCGGGCGGGCGCCGCCGTGCCGGCAAACAGCTCCAGCGGCTGCGGTTCAAACAGCATGACGCAGGCGGGCAATCCCAGCTGGGCCGCTTTCTCCTTGAGACGTGCCAATACCGCATGGTGACCCTGATGAACCCCATCAAAGTTGCCAATGGTTAATACACATCCCCGGTGACGGGGCTTGAGATTGTGAATGCCGCGAATAAGCTCCATCAGTGCCTTGTGCGTTGCTGCCATGGAAATCGGCGGATTATATATCAGGCAGCAGGCAGGGTCAGCCCTCATAGCCTGATTTCAACTATCCGGGCCCAATCCCGCCCCTTGGCGGTGCCATGGGGCACTATCCCCATGACGCCACAGGATCACGGCTACTGCTGCCCCGATTTAAGGTGATGCGGCCGAATGCCCAACAGCAGCAACACCACGGCATAGACCGCAGCCCCCAGCGACAGCAGCATGGTCAGCTGCAAACTGGCCTTGCCCATGCTCCATGCGCCCCACTGGGCCAGATCCGGCGACAGGTAGGCGAGCACGCCCCCCATCAGCACGCTGGCGACCAGCAGCTTGAGGCAGAACACGCCGGTATGGCGGGAGGGACGATAGACGCTCTGCTGGTACAGCCCCTTGAACAGCAAGGCCGCATTCAGAGTGCCCGAGCAGGCGGTCGAGAGCGCCAGCCCCACGTAACCGAGCGGGTAGATGAAGATGAGGTTGCAGACCATGTTGGCAATCATCGACATCACCCCGATCCGCACCGGCGTCTTGGTGTCCTGACGGGCGTAGTAACCGGGCGCCAGCACCTTGATCAGCATCAGGGAGAGCAGACCGGTGGTGGAGGCCAGCAGGCTGGCGCTCGACATGCTCACTTCATGCAGACCAAATTCGCCGCGCATGAACAGCACCCGCAGAATCGGCTCGCGCATGACCGCAATGCCTATCATGGCGGGCAAGCCGAGCAGCATCACCATCCGCACCCCCCAATCCATGGTGCGGGAGAAGTCCGCCGGATCGGCATCCACATGCTTCTTCGCCAGCGCAGGCAGGATCACGGTACTGATGGCCACTGCAAACAGACCGAGGGGGAACTCCAGCAGGCGATCAGAATAGTAGAGGTAACTGATGGCACCGGTCGCGAGGAAAGAAGCCAGCATGGTATTGACCAACAGGTTGATCTGGCTGACCGAGACCCCGAACAGGGCGGGGATCATTAGGGTTCGGATCTTCACCACCCCAGGGTGATTCCATCCCCACTTGGGCCATACCAGCATGTTGATTTGGCGCAAAAAGGGGTACTGGAACAAAAACTGCACCAAACCGCCCAAAAAGACACCAATCGCCAGCGAGATCTCAGGTTTGTCCATCAGTGGCGCAATCCACCAGGCCGCCGCAATCATGGTGATGTTGAGAAACACCGGCGTGAACGACGAGACCGCAAAGCGGCCGAAGGTGTTGAGGATAGCTCCCGCCATGGCGGTAAAGGTGATGAACCAGAGGTAAGGGAAGGTGATCTTGAGCATCAGACTGGCGAGCTCGAACTTCTCGGCCGCAGGGCCGCCATGCAGCCAGTCCCAGAACCAGCCCCAGCCAAACAGCGCGGTCAGTACACCCGACCCCAGCACACCAAGCAGGGTGACCACCGTCACTATGCCCCCCAGCGTACCCGCAACCGCCGCCAGCAATTCACGCACCTCCCCCTCATCGCCATTTTTCTTGTACTCCGTCATCACGGGGACAAAGGCCTGGTTGAAGGCACCTTCGGCGAACAGACGACGCAGAAAGTTGGGAATGCGATTGGCAAAAAAGAAGACGTCGGCGGCCACCCCGGCACCAAGCAGATTGGCGATGACCACATCGCGAACCAAGCCCATTACGCGGGATGCCAGCGTCATTCCGGACACTATCATGCCGGATTTGATCAATTTCTTACTCAAGACGAGGCCTCTGGAACTGTCAGAATGAAAAGAATGCTGCTAGAATCGGCCGACAGTTTAACCGTCTCCCTACTGACACACCACCGGGAGGCGGTGTTTATTTGCACAAATCATTTGACAATATGTGGTTGGAAGGGCATATTTCCGGGCCTTTTCAATACACTCGCTAAGACAGTTTTAGGAGTTTTACCTTGGCTAACATCAAATCTGCTAAGAAGCGCGCTCTTCAGTCAGAAAAACGCCGTCAGCACAACGCCAGCCGTCGTTCCATGACCCGTACCTACCTGAAGAAAGTCATTGCTGCTATCGCCTCTGGCGACAAAGCTGCTGCGACTGCCGCTTTCGCTGTTGCTCAGCCGATCATGGATCGTATGGCGACCAAAGGCCTGATCCACAAGAACAAAGCTGCTCGTCACAAGAGCCGCCTGTCTGCCCAGATCAAAGCTATGGCTTAATCAGCGTCTGCTGATCAAAGCTGAAAAAACCGGCCTTAGTGCCGGTTTTTTATTTATCTGCGCTGCAATAAAGTCGATGTAGCAAACTGATCATTTCACGCACCTCATGACTGCGCAGCGAATAGTAGACCGTCTGGGCCTCTTTGCGTGTCGTCACCAGCTCATCCCGCCGCAGCAGCGCCAGATGCTGTGACAAGGCCGACTGACTCAATCCCAATCGCTCGTTGAGCTCTCCTACTGACAGTTCGCGCTCCAGCAACTGGCACAGAATAAACAGTCGCCGTTCGTTGGCCAGCGCCTTGAGCAAGGCCACCGCTTTACTCGCATTGGCTTCCATCTCTTCAAGTTGCATCACATCTCTCCTCTACCACTGATCGCCGATGATACGTGGTGACGGGTCGTTTTAAAACGACAGGGTGGCCGGCTGGATGGCGGAGAAGTTCTCCTGGCCGGAAAAGAGAAAGGTAAAATCGCTCTCGCAGACCCGCTTCACCGCCGGATGCTGGATCATTCGCTCGGCGAAGATGACGTAATACTCCTCCATCAGATCCTGAGTTTCCCCGATCAGCATCACCCCCTCCCCCTCAAGGATCTCCTCCCGATAGATGGTGGGAGCCATGAAGATGCCCTGATTGAAGAAGCCAAACGCCTTCATCAAGGCGGCATCATCAAACTCGCCAAGAATGCTGGGAGAAACCCCCTGCTGCTCGAACCACTGGGTCAGCTGACGCCCCATGGCAGTACGGCGACCGGGGATCAGTAGCTTGCGCTCTTCCAGACAGGCGGGAAAGGGCTTTTCAGGCAACGGCGCCTTGCAGAAGAAGCTGACGCCACAGCCGCCCAACCGTTTGGAGAGCAGGCCCGCATGCTGGCTGGAGTCCACCGGACAGTCGGAGAGGATCATATCGAGCTTGTGCTCGCTCAGCTGCTCCAGCAGCAGTTCGTGGGTCGATTCGAAACAGCGCAGATGGATGGAACCATCATTGGGGATGACAGAGAGCAGCACGCGGCTGGCAAGGCGCTTGGAGAGGGCATCGGCGATGCCGACGTCGAACAGGATCTGGCTCTCCTTGCGGTAGTTGACGATATCGAGCATCTCGTAGGAGAGGCTGAACATCTTGTCGGCATAGCGAAACACCAGCTGGCCCAGCTCGGTCGCCTCAAGAGAGCGCCCCTTGCGTTTGAGTAGCTTGCCCCCGAGGCGCTGCTCCAGCAGCTTGATCTGACCGGTGACGGTTTGCGGGGTCAAAAAAAGGGCTTCCGCAGCCTGGGTAACGGAGCCCTTCTTCTGAGTCATCCAGAAATAGTAGAGATGGTTGTAATTAAGGTGTGACATCCGATGGGGTTCCCGCTTGACGCGGACTCCGGTAGCAGCTGAGTTCAACCGCCAGAATGTCATACATGTCGCTAACCGAGTCAACCTTGTTCGCGCCAAACTGCTCCATCAGACTGGCCTTGAGGCGTGCTTTGTCCGGCATTCGGTCAGCGCAATAACGCTTGTTGGAACGCTTGACCATCTCCCCTGCCCGACTGCTCAACGCCCGCTCGGAGAAGGTCTCGCCGAAACGAGCCTTAGCCTGCTTGTCCCCCAACATCAGAGCACTCTCCACCACCCCGTTGAGATAGGCCGAACAGCTGGCCGAACCAGCCTCCTGTCGACACTCTTCAAACCCGCCAGCTAATCCCATAGGACTGACCAAGAAGAGCAGTAACCATGCCTGTTTTCTCATAAACCCTCCGCATTCTGGTCCCCATCACTCTTGGGGAGTGACAATCGCAAGGCCAGATAGCCAACCAGCGCTGCAATGCTGGATCCAACGAGGATCCCGAGGCGCGAGTAGCTGCCGTAATCTAGCCCACCATGCTCAAAGGCCAGTGACGCGATAAACATCGACATGGTGAATCCGATACCACAGAGGATGCTGACCGCAAAAATCTGCTTGAAGTTAACCCCGGGCGGCAACTGGGCGATACCCAGTTTGACCGACAGCCAGCTGATGGTAAACACCCCGAGCGGCTTGCCGATAAACAGTCCCAGCATGATGCCCATGGGCACCGGATTCAACAGGGAGGAGAGACCTATCCCCTCAAGGGATACCCCTGCGTTGGCAAAGGCAAACAGCGGCAGGATCAGATAGGCGCTCCAGGGATGTAACGAGTGCTCAAGATGCTTGAGTGGCGACTCATAACGCTTCCCCTTGAGCGGGATCATAAATCCGACCACCACACCGGCCAACGTCGCGTGAACGCCCGACTTGAGCACCGCAACCCAGAGCACCAGACCAACCAGCATGTAGAGGCTGATCCTGTCCTCGCCACGACGGTTCATCCAGAACAGGGTAAAGGTAGCCAGAAGACCGATCGCCAGCGCCTCAAGCGACAACTGCTGGGTATAGAAGAGCGCGATGATGATGATGACACCTAGGTCATCCATGATGGCCAGCGCCAGCAGGAATACCTTGAGGCTCACCGGCACCCGCTTGCCGAGCAGCGCCATCACCCCGAGGGCAAAGGCGATGTCGGTCGCAGCCGGGATCGCCCAGCCAGCACGCGCCACTTCGTCCGAATAGTTAAAAAAGGCGTAGATCAAGGCTGGAGCCAGCATGCCGCCCACCGCCGCGATGGCCGGAAAAGTCGCTTGCACCCGGGAGGAGAGCGCCCCCTCCAGCATTTCACGCTTCACTTCCAGGCCAACCAGCAGGAAGAAGATCGCCATAAAGCCATCGTTGATCCAGAGCAGCAGTGGCTTGTTGATGTCGAGAGCCGCGATGCGCACCTGCACCGGCGTGTCGAGAAACGCCTGGTACCCGCCAGCCAGCGCGGTATTGGCTAAAATCATTGCCAGCATGGCAGCCATGATCAGAATAATTCCGGAGGCGGCCTCCAGCTTCAGGAACTTTTTGATTACATCACTCATGGTTAAATTTTCCACCGTATTGCTTTGGTTTGAGTCTATCTCTTGCAACAACCAATGGAAAATCGTTTCTTGCTGCTCAATACAACGAAAAAACCGAAGGCAAAATAGAACATACCTGCTATAAGCAGGTTTTTCCTCGTCTCTGGTTACCGTCTTATTAATCAATAAAATGAATTTTCAATTATTTAACTGCATAAAAAAGGCGCCCTGAAGCGCCTTGCTATCAGATGGCGACGGGCGCCTTGATGCCGGGATGGGGGTCATAACCCTCGATCTCGAAATCCTCGAACTTGTAGTCGAAGATGGAGTCAGGTTTGCGCTTGATCACTAGGGTCGGCAGCGGGCGCGGCTCGCGGGAGAGCTGCAGCGCAGTCTGCTCCATGTGGTTGGAGTAGAGATGCACATCACCGCCAGTCCAGACGAAGTCACCCACTTCCAGATTGCACTGCTGGGCCATCATGTGGGTCAGCAGGGCGTAGCTGGCAATGTTGAACGGCAAGCCGAGGAACACATCACAGCTGCGCTGGTAGAGCTGGCAGGAGAGCTTGCCGCCCGCCACATAAAACTGGAAGAAGGCGTGGCAGGGGGCCAGCGCCATCTTGTCCAGCTCGCCCACGTTCCAGGCGGATACGATGATGCGGCGCGAATCCGGGTTGTACTTGATGTCATCCACCGCCTTCTGGATCTGGTCGATGACAGACCCGTCAGCGGCAGGCCAGGAGCGCCACTGAGCGCCGTAAACCGGCCCCAGATCGCCATTCTCGTCGGCCCACTCATCCCAGATGCTGACGCCGTTTTCCTTCAGATAGGCGGTATTGGTATCGCCATTGAGGAACCAGAGCAGCTCGTGAATGATGGAGCGCAGGTGGCACTTCTTGGTGGTCACCAGCGGGAAACCTTCCGCCAGATTGAAGCGCATCTGATGGCCGAACAGGGAGACAGTACCGGTGCCGGTACGGTCTGACTTGACGGTGCCCTCATCGAGGATTTTCTGCATCAGGTCGAGATAAGCTCGCATTATTTCGCCTCCTTCACGGCATTACCGAACAACTGCGGACGCTTGTAGGCGGCCCAAATCATCAGGGCACCGACGATAATCATCGGGGTGGAGAGGATCTGGCCCATGCTGATCTCCTGGAAGTAGAGACCGAGCTGGCTGTCCGGCTGGCGCACAAACTCCACCAGGAAGCGGAACAGGCCGTAGAACAGCAGGAACATGCCGGAGATGGCGCCGCGCGGCGGATTCTTGCGCCAGAAGAGATTGAGGATGATGAACAACACCACCCCTTCCAGGGCGAACTGGTAGAGCTGGGAGGGATGACGCGGCTCGGGACCCGCCTCCGGGAAGATGATGGCCCAGGGCACATCGGTGACCCGGCCCCACAGCTCGCCGTTGAGGAAGTTGCCGATCCGGCCAACGCCGAGACCAAACGGAATGAGCGGTGCCACAAAGTCGGCCACGGTGAAGAAGTGGCGCTTGGTCTTGTGGGCAAACCAGACCATCGCGGTGATCACCCCGATCAGACCACCGTGGAACGACATACCGCCGGTCCAGATCTTGAACAGGTAGGTGGGATCCGCGAGGAAGAGATCGAAGTTGTAGAACAGCACGTAACCGACACGGCCACCGAGGATCACCCCGAGGAAGCCGTAAAACAGCAGATCCGACACCTCGTTGCGGGTCCAACCGCTGTTCGGTGCATCGGCACGACGGCCGGCAAGCCACATGGCAAACGCGAAACCGAACAGGTACATGAGACCATACCAGCGTACCGATAGTGGTCCCAAACTGAATGCTACGGGATCAATCTGCGAGAAAACCCAATATCCATCGTGCTGCATATGCGGCCCCAGTCAAAATAAAAGCCGCATTTTCCGATCATTCGTCAGCAGGGACAAGGCATGATTATCAATCACTCTGTTTCGATTTATGACCGGCTCGCAGCAAACCGCCCAAACCATGCTCTTCCAGATAACGGGCAAACAGGCCGCGCAGCACGTGGGGATTGTCATGTTTGAGGCCATCAGCCATCAGTTCCGTCAACTCGCTCAGGGTGGATTGACGCAGCACGTACTTGATCCGGGCGATGTTGTGGGTGTTCATACTGAAGCGGCGATAACCCATAGCAAGCAGCAGCAGCACACCGACCGGATCACCGGCCAGCTCGCCACACACCGACACCGGCTTCTGGTAGCGATGGGAAGCATCAACCAGCTGTTGCAGGGCGCGGATCACCGCTGGATGGAAGGCATCGTAGATATTGGCAACCCGGGAATTGTTGCGATCTACCGCCAGCAGGTACTGGGTAAGGTCATTGCTGCCCACAGACCAGAAGTCGATGAGCGGTGCCATCTCCGGCAAAATAAAGAGGGCTGAGGGCACCTCGATCATCACCCCGAGGCTGGGGTAGCGGATCACCGCATCGCGGCTTGCCGCCTCTTCCGACACTTCCCGCCATGCCTGATCCAGCAGACGACGGGAGGCTTTGATTTCGCTGACGCTGCTGATCATCGGCAGCATGATGGCCAGATTGTCCAGCCCTTCACTGGCCCGCAGCATCGCCTTGAGCTGCACCAGAAACAGTTCGGGGTGATCCAGCGTGATCCGGATCCCCCGCCAGCCAAGGAAGGGGTTTTCCTCGACGATGGGGAAATAGGGCAACGGCTTGTCGCCGCCCACATCCAGCGTCCGCATGCAGACCGGCCGGTTGCGGTAGGTCTCCAGAATGCCGCGATAGCGGGCAGTCTGCTCCCACTCAGAGGGGAAACTCTCCTGCAGCATAAAGGGGATCTCGGTGCGATAGAGACCGACCCCGTCCGCCAGCTGATTTAGGGAGATCTCGGTATCGGCGCTGAGACCGGCGTTGAGCAGCAGGGAGACCTTGGTGCCGTCGGCCGTCTCGGATGGCAGGTTGTCGACGCTGCGCACCAGGCTATCGAGCGCCCGCTCTTCGCTCAGCAGCTGACGATACTCGGTCAGGATCACCTGATTGGGCTCGATGAAGAGATCGCCGCTGTAGCCATCGACGACCAACATGCGACCACCGATGTCACCAAGGGGCAGATCGACCCCCATGATGGCAGCCACCCCCATGGCGCGGGCCAGAATGGCCGCGTGGGAGTTGGTCCCCCCCTTGAGCGAGACCACCCCGGTCAGATACTCGCGGGGCACTTCCGCCAGAATGGTGGCCGTCACCTCGTCGGCAACCAGCACAACCGGCTCGCCGATGGAAATATGCTCCGGTTCATTCTGCACCAGTCGGCTGATCAGCCGCTGGGCAATATCCTTCACGTCGGTGGAGCGCTCCTGCAGGTAGGGATCCTTCATCCCCTTGAACTGCTCGATCAAGCGATCGCTGATGAGCTTGACCGCAGATACCGCAGTCCAGTGCTCCTTGCTTACCTTGTTGCGAATGGGCTTGATGTAGCCGGGATCGTTCAGCAGATGGAGATAGATATCGAAGATCGCCACCGAATCCTGGCTGTAGCTCTCGCGAAAACGCAGCGCCAGACTCTCCAGATCGTGACGCACCTCCTCCACGGCCAGCTCCAGCCTCGCCAGCTGGCTGGCATGGTTTTCATCCTTGCGCGGGGTAATGGACGAGAGCGCCTTGCGGGGCCGCCACACCCAGGCCTTGGCCATGGCAATACCGCTGGCACCGGCAATACCGCGCAGCGGCTTGCTCCAGTCGGTCTTCTGCAACCACCCCTTGGCCTGCGCCTGGGCGATACGCGCCGCCAACTGGGCCGCCAGGGTGACCATGAAGGACTCTTCCCCCTCATCGAAGCGGCGACTCTCCTTCTGCTGTACCACCAGAATGCCGACCACCTGACGCTGGTGCATGATGGGGGCGCCCAGGAAGGAGCGGAACGCCTCTTCGGCCACATCGGGCAGGAATTTGAAACTGGGATGCGCGGGGGCATCCGCCAGGTTGATCAGCTCTTCCCGCTGACCGACCAGACCGACGATGCCCTGTTCGAAGGGCAGAGTGGCCTTGCCGACCGCGGACGGGGCCAAGCCGTCGGTAGCCGCCAGGCGATAGCGGCGCACCTCGGGTTCCGAGACATAGACGGAGCAGCAGTCCACTGCCATGGCGTGCCGGGTCTGGCTCACCAATGCTTGCAAGGCCTGCTCGAGGGTATTGGCCTCGGCCATGCTCTCGACGATACGTCTCAGTTCCGTTAACAACTAATCTGTGCTCCTTAACGGGCGCGGTTGCGCCGCCCATCCTTCTTGTTGACCTGCACTACCGGCACTGGCATCGCCAGCGGGGCAAACTCTTTCATGACCCGGCGGTAAACCTCCCGCTTGAACGAAACGACCTGACGCACCGGATACCAGAAGCTGACCCAACGCCAGTCGTCAAATTCGGGATGGCCATGACAGCCGAACTGGATCCTCGACTCCTTGCCCGAATTCAGCTGTAACAGGAACCATTTTTGTTTTTGGCCAATACAGACCGGTGAACTGTCCCAGCGGACAAGACGTTTGGGTAAACGGTACTTTAGCCAGTTACGACTGGTGGCCATGATGGTCACATCTTCGGGCTTGAGGCCAATCTCCTCATACAGCTCTCGATACATGGCCTGCTCTGGCGTTTCACCATCATCAACCCCCCCCTGCGGAAACTGCCAGGAGTGCTGCCCATAGCGTTTAGCCCACAACACTTGTCCTTCACGGTTACAGATCACGATACCGACATTGGGACGAAATCCGTCGCCATCAATCACGTGATCACCTTATAAAGGCTGAATCTATAAGGAGATTGTTCCACATTCACTCCGTGGCAGCAAACAAGGAGTGAATCCCCTGTTTCATGAATAACTTTCAATTTCAAACATACTTATAAACAAATCCAAGGATCCGCGCCCCCAAGTTGCCCACCCAGGCTGTGCATAAAGCTGTTAGCAAACGGGTATATACAGTACTTTTTAACTGTACGCGAAAAGTAACTCTTCGTATCACCACGCGACATTAAATATAAAAAATCATTATTTTTTATGAACTTGAGATAAAATAACTGGATCTAGATCCATGTTACCCCAAGAGCCTGATCCATGATCCGGATTGTGAACAAGTTCAACTGCTCAAAGATCCACCGCGGCGAAATTATCCACAGGAGTGGCACAATATCTACCCCGTTTACCCTGTAAAAATGGGGTGGCATTCACAATTTTTTGTAACATATCAGCGACTCCAACCACTTTCATCCACTTATCCAAGATTTCTGTGGATAACTGTGTGTAACATCATGCACAAACCCTTGGACAACTATTTAGAGGTCAAACCAGACCAGGATCACTACTCGATAAAATAGACAAAATCCTTTAAAATCATAATGATGAGATGATAGTCCCCAAACTCTCTGCATTTGATCTTATCCACTCAGGATCGGTTATAAAAACAGCGATCCTTCTCGGGATCCTCCCCTGTTAGAATATGGCGAGCAAGATGGAGCCAACTATGCCAAGCAATCCCCAATCCGAGCAGGAGTTATTGAGCCGCGCCTATGCCATGGCCGGATTCACCCTGGCGCAGCTGGCCGCCGAGGCTGGTGTCGCGGTGCCCAAAGACCTGCGCCGTGACAAGGGGTGGGTCGGTCAGTTGATCGAGCTGCAACTGGGAGCCAGCGCAGGGAGCAAGCCGGAGCAGGACTTCCCGGAGCTGGGGATCGAACTCAAGACGATCCCCGTGGATCCTCAAGGCAAACCGCTGGAGACCACCTTCGTCTGCGTCGCCCCGCTGATCGGCGTCAGCGGCCAGCGCTGGGAGGAGTCCAACGTGCGCAACAAGCTCTCCCGGGTGCTCTGGATCCCGGTGGAAGGCAGTCGGGAGATCCCGGTTGGCGAGCGACGGGTCGGCATGCCGCTGATGTGGAGCCCGAATGAAGAGGAAGATCGGCTGCTGCGTCAGGACTGGGAGGAGCTGATGGACATGATAGTGCTGGGAGAAGTGGAGCAGATCAGCGCGCGCCACGGCCAGGTGATGCAACTGCGCCCCAAGGCAGCCAACAACAAAGCGCTGACTCGCGCCATCGGCCGCGATGGTCAACCCATAATGACCCTGCCCCGCGGCTTTTATCTCAAGATCGACTTCACCCACAGTCTGCTGCAACGCTATTTTGCCTTGCCGACTTGATCTGCCTTATCAACATCTTTGTCATATGGTGGTATAAAAATAGACAGGAACCATTTTTAACTCACAGACAAGGAGGCGTCATGCCACTGATCAAACAGTTTTTGAAGTCCAAGCCCGAGGTCAAGGTGACCTTTGCCGTAGAGAAAGAGGCGGCTGCAGGAGCGGAACAGGTGATGCTGATCGGCGAGTTCACCCAGTGGCAACCGGTCGAGCTGAAACGCATGAAGAGCGGCGAGTTCAAAGCCACCCTCAATCTGCCGACCGACGGCCCGGGGTACTTCGAATATTGCTACCAGCTCATCACTCCGGCAGGGGAAACCCTCTACGAGAATGACTGGGCTGCGGACGACTATGTGCCTGGCCCTTTCGGGCGTGACAACTCGGTGGTACGGGTCATCCAGTAACGGCAACCAGAGAGCCAATAGACGGATACAAAAAAGGCTCGCCATTGGCGAGCCTTTTCACTACCTGTCGAGCTATTTGCCGACATACCGACACCAATTCGAATCGAATTAGTTGAGCTTCTCTTTGATACGAGCAGCTTTGCCGGACAGGTTGCGCAGGTAGTACAGTTTGGCGCGGCGAACATCACCACGACGCTTCAGTTCTACACTGTGGATCAGCGGAGAGTGAGTCTGGAATACACGCTCAACACCTTCGCCGTTGGAGATCTTGCGAACGGTGAAAGCAGAGTGCAGACCGCGGTTACGCTTGGCAATAACGATGCCTTCGAAAGCCTGCAGACGCTCTTTACCACCTTCTTTAACACGAACTTGAACACGTACGGTGTCGCCCTGGGCAAAAGCCGGGATGTCGGTACGCATTTGCTCTTGTTCAAGCTGCTGAATAATCTTGCTCATTGTCTTTCCTTACCTAGGATAAACTGAAAACTCTACTTAACGCTGTCACGCACTTCGCGGACATACTCGGCAAGAAGTGATTCTTGCTCGTCAGTCAGAGCTAGGTTGTTAATAAGTTCCGGCCTTCTTTGCCAGGTTCGTCCGAGCGATTGCTTGAGACGCCAGCGCCGAATCACTTCGTGATTGCCGCTTGTCAGCGCCTCGGGCACCGCCAATCCATCCAACACCTCCGGCCGAGTGTAGTGGGGATGATCCAGCAAGCCATCCGTAAAGGAGTCCTGCTCAGCACTGGCCTGATCACCCAAGACTCCTGGAACCAGACGCGAAACCGCATCGATCAGGGTCATGGCAGGCAACTCGCCACCACTTAACACGTAATCCCCGATAGACCACTCTTCGTCGACTTCGGTTTGTATCACGCGTTCATCGATACCTTCGTATCGACCGGCTACCAGAATCAGTTTCTGATTCGTCGCCAACTCGGTTACGCCCGCTTGAGTCAGCTTGCGTCCCTGAGGGGAGAGATAGATGACTTTCGCCCCGTCTCCCGCCGCTTGCTTGGCTGCATGAATCGCGTCACGCAGCGGCTGAACCATCATTAACATGCCGGGCCCACCACCATAAGGACGATCATCGACCGTACGGTGTTTGTCGTGGGTAAAGTCCCGGGGGTTCCAGCACTCAATCTGCAGCAGGCCACTCTTGACGGCCCGACCCGTTACCCCGTGCTCGGTAATGGCTCGGAACATTTCAGGGAAGAGGCTAATCACCCCAATCCACATAAGAAACCTCCGGCACCCGTGTTAGCGCGGGAAACTAGAAACCAGGATCCCAATCAACTTCGATTGTTCGAGCAGTCAGATCAATGTTCTTGATCACCTGCTCTTCCAGGAACGGAATCAACCGCTCCTTTGCACCAAAGGCATCTTTTACATTGGCCTCAACCACCAACACATCGTTGGAGCCGGTTTCCATCAATTCGGTCACCTTGCCCAGGTCATATCCCTTGGTGGTCACTACCGAGCAACCAATCAGGTCACGCCAGTAGAACTCGCCCTCAGGCAACGCAGGCAATAGATCAGCGGGTACGCCGATCTCGACATTGGTCAATGCCAGGGCATCTTCGCGCACATCGATACCATCGAGTTTGCAGATCAGACCCTTGTTGTGACGTTTCCAGGATGAAACCCGAATTTCACGCCACGCCCCGTTCTGATTAATCAGCCAGGGGTTGTAATCGAAAATCGCTTCGGCAACATCGGTGAAGGAGTTCACTTTAAGCCAGCCCTTGATGCCGTAAACGGTCCCCAGGGTGCCCAGAACTACAGGTTTTTCCACCTTAACTCCTTACCGTTTGGCTGATTAAGCAGCTTTGGCAGCGTCTTTGATCAGCTTGGCAACGCGCTCAGAAACAGCGGCACCAGTAGCAACCCAATGCTCGATACGAGCCAGGTCCAGGTTCAGCTTTTCAGCCTGACCAGAAGCAACCGGGTTGAAGAAACCAACGCGCTCGATGAAACGACCGTCGCGGGCGTTACGGCTGTCAGCAACTACTACCTGGTAGAACGGACGCTTTTTCGCGCCACCACGTTGTAAACGAATGGTTACCATATCGTCCTCATTAACATCTAATGAACAAGGCCCGCAAACACGCGGACCCTAGCTTAAAATAAGCCGCATAATTCTACTTGGATTCGTAATAATTGCAACCAAGCCAGCCATTTTTTGCGCAGGGCTGCAATGAAAAGGGCCTGCAACTCGCAGACCCTCGCTCAATACCTAACTCCGGATAATCAGAACGGACCGCGACCGCCACCAAATCCCGGTGGCAGCATGTTCTTCATCTGGCTCATCATTTTGCGCATGCCGCCCTTGCCGGACATCTTCTTCATCATACGCTGCATCTCGGTGAACTGCTTGAGCAGCTTGTTCACGTCCTGCACCTGCATGCCGGAACCTGCAGCGATGCGACGCTTGCGAGAGCCCTTGATGAGGTCGGGATGGGCACGCTCTTTCGGCGTCATGGAGCTGATGATGGCCTCCATCCGCACGGTGAGTTTGTCATCCATCTGATCCTTGATGTTGTCCGGCAGGCCGGACATGCCCGGCAGCTTGTCGAGCATGCCCATCATGCCGCCCATGTTGCGCATCTGGGCCAACTGCTCGCGGAAGTCCTCGAGATCGAAGCCTTTACCGCTCTTGACCTTGCTGGCCAGCTTGGCCGCTTTCTCTTTATCGACGTTACGCTCCACCTCTTCGATCAGAGAGAGCACATCGCCCATGCCGAGGATGCGAGAGGCGAGGCGATCAGGGTGGAACGGCTCCAGCGCATCGGTCTTCTCGCCCATACCGATGAACTTGACCGGTTTACCGGTGATGTGGCGCACCGACAGGGCGGCACCACCGCGGGCATCGCCGTCCGCCTTGGTAAGGATGACACCGGTGAGCGGCAGCGCTTCGTTGAACGCCTTGGCGGTGTTGGCGGCATCCTGACCTGTCATGGCATCCACCACGAACAGGGTCTCGACCGGCTTGATGGTGGCATGCAGATCCTGGATCTCGGCCATCATTTCGCTATCAACATGCAGACGGCCGGCGGTATCGACGATCACCACGTCATAGAATTTCTTGCGCGCCTGATCGATAGCGGCAGTCGCGATGGCAACCGGCTTCTGGCTTGCATCGCTCGGGAAGAAGTCGACGCCGATGTCACCCGCCAGGGTCTCCAGCTGTTTGATCGCCGCAGGGCGATAGACGTCGGCACTGACCACCAACACCTTCTTCTTGTTGCGCTCTTTGAGCAGTTTGGCCAGTTTGCCGACCGTGGTGGTCTTACCGGCCCCCTGCAAACCGGCCATCAGGATAATGGCGGGCGGCTGGGCAGCCAGATTGAGCTGTTCATTGGCCTCCCCCATCACGGTGACCAGCTCGCCGTGCACTATCTTGATGAATGCCTGACCCGGGCTCAGGGATTTGGCCACTTCCTGCCCGACGGCACGCTCCTTGACGCGCGCCACGAAATCACGCACGACCGGCAGGGCGACGTCCGCCTCAAGCAGCGCCATGCGGACTTCGCGCAGGGTCTCTTTGATGTTCTCTTCGGTCAGCCGACCACGGCCACTGACATTGCGCAAGGTGCGCGAGAGTCTTTCAGTCAAATTCTCAAACATGACGCATTCCGGTTCTTGGCGTAATAAATAGGGGGCATTATAACCCAGAGCAGCCGCGAGGACGATTATTCACCGCACCGTCGCTCATCTATGCTTCGTCCCTATATATGGGCGGATCGGCCATTGCACAACTGGCGAGCACATCTTGTGCAAGGTATACTGCTCCTCTTATATCCCTAAATGCTTGTGTAACAACGACCTGGTTATGATCGTGATCTCTGTTCTGGCCCTGGCGTTTTATCTGCTGGCCATCATCGCCTCACTGCACCTGCTGCTCAATGCCAAACAAGTCGGGTACACCCCCCTGTTCGCTTGCGTGGGACTGGCACTGGTAGCCCATGGTGCATCTGTTGCCAGCGAAGTAATGGTGACCCATTCCGGTCAAAACCTGAGCATGCTCAACGTCGCCTCGCTGGTGAGCCTGATCATCAGTTGCTTCATGACCTGCGTCACCCGTCGCTTCAACGGCTGGATCCTGCTGCCGGTAGTCTATAGCTTCTCGGCCCTGTTGCTGGCTGCCAGCGCCTTGATCCCGGGTCGCTACATCACCCATCTGGAGGCCCATCCCCAGCTGTTGCTGCACATCGGCCTAGCCCTGATGGCCTATGCGGTATTGATGATCGCCTGCCTGTTTGCGTTGCAGCTTGCCTGTCTGGACAAGCAGCTTAAATCTCGAAAAATCAGCAACCTGCCAGCCATGCCGCCACTGATGACGGTGGAGAAGCGGCTGTTCCAGCTCATCTCGGCGGGTCTGTTCCTGCTGACACTCTCCATTGCCTCCGGCCTGTTCTTCCTCGAAGACATGTTCGCCCAGGGCAAATCACACAAGGCGGTACTCTCCATTCTGGCCTGGTGTGTCTATGTGCTGCTGTTGTGGGGCCATCACACCTATGGTTGGCGCGGCCGTAAAGTCATCACTCTCAGTCTGATCGGCAGCTTCATCCTGACTCTTGCCTATTTTGGCAGTCGCTTCGTCAAAGAAGTGCTGTTGAGCTGACACCTATACTCTTTTAGCCATACCATCCAACAGGAGCCCTTTTTGGACAGCATCTCAACGAGTACATTACTGATTGTTCTCGTTATCTTGATCCTTCTTTCCGCCTTTTTCTCCAGTGCCGAAACCGGCCTGATGTCCATCAACCGCTACAAACTTCGGCATCTGGCACAGACCAAACACAAAGCCGCACGTCGCGTCGAGCAACTGCTCGCCCGCCCCGATCGCCTGCTGGGGCTGATCCTGATCGGCAACAATCTGGTCAATATCCTCGCCTCCGCCATCGCCACCATCGTCTGTATCCGGCTGTTTGGTGATCTCGGGGTCGCCATCGCTACCTTCGGCCTGACTCTGGTAGTACTGGTATTCGGTGAAGTGACGCCAAAGACACTGGCAGCCATGTTTCCGGAGAAGATCGCCTATCCCGCCTCCTGGATCCTCAAGGGGCTGATGGTGCCGCTCTCGCCGCTGGTCTGGCTGATCAACGGCATCACCAGCGGCCTGCTCAAGATGCTGAAGATCAATCCCAACAAGGATGACTCCCTCAACACCGAGGAGCTGCGCACCATCGTCAATGAGGCGGGTAACCTGATCCCCCAGCGTCATCAGGAGATGCTGCTGAGTATTCTGGATCTCGACAAGATGCTGGTCGAGGACATCATGGTGCCGCGCAGCGATATCTACGCCATCGACATCAACGATGACTGGAAGAGCATCCAGCGCCAGCTGGCCCACTGCGCTCACACCAAGATCCTGCTCTATCGCGATAATATCGACGACGTTGTCGGCTTTTTGCACGCGCGCGATGCCCTGCGGCTGGTTGCCAGGGATCAGTTCAACAAATCGAGCCTGTTGCGGGAAGTGGACGAGATCTACTTCATTCCGGAAGGAACGCCGCTCAACGTGCAGCTGGCCAAATTCCAGCGCAACAAGGAGCGAATTGGCCTGATCGTCGACGAATACGGCGACATTCAGGGGCTAATCACTCTGGACGATATTCTGGAAGAGATCGTGGGCGACTTTACCACCTCCATGACGCCTGCGCCAAGCGACGAGATCCACCCCCAGTCAGATGGTTCTTATCTGGTCGAAGGCTCAGCCAATATTCGTGAGCTGAACAAGGAGATGAACTGGCACCTGCCCATCGACGGCCCGCGTACCCTCAACGGTCTGATCCTCGAATATCTGGAGGAGATCCCCCAGCCCAACATCGGGATCCGGTTGGCCGGTTATCCTATCGAGATCCTCGATGTGGAGAACAACATGGTCAAGATGGCGCGGATTATGCCGGCATCGTACCGAGCGGAGTCGGATTCGCAAGATTGAAAAAGGGCTGCCAGTGGCAGCCCTTTTCTATTGCAGCTCTTCACTGTTCATCTTCATCATCCGGCTCCAGCACCAGCGTCGGGATCAACTCGCCAAACACCCTCTGTAGCTCGTCACGGTTGGCCAGCAGGTCTTGCAGCGTATAGCTGTCCATCACCGCCAGAAACGCATCCATCGCCTCTTTCAGCGCACTCTTGAGCAGACAGACAGAGACGATGTGGCAAGCGGGCGAGCCGCAGTCAATGCCGTCCAGATTGCCTTCCAGCGCCCTGATCACCTGCCCGATATTGATGGTGGCGGGATCGCAAGCCATGCGAATACCGCCATTCTTGCCACGCTGGGATTGCAGATAGCCCAGCTTCACCAGCTGATTGACCACCTTCACCATGTGGTTGCGGGAAACGCCATACAGGGCCGATACCTTGGCAACGCTCGACAACTCCCCTTCCGGCAGGGTGGCAAGATAGAGCAGGGCTCTCAATCCAAAATCTGTATAACTGGTTAGTCTCATAAAACCTGATTAGCGCGATGCGAAAAGTGGAGTATTGATTCAAATCAAATAAACATCTAGGATGCCACTTATTAAATGACATTTTATATGTTCAATTAGAACGAGGCCCCTATGCTAGATCAAACCACCGTTGCCGTCATCAAAAGCACCATTCCGCTGCTCGAATCGGCAGGCCCTGCCCTCACCCAGCACTTCTACCAGCGGATGTTCAGCCATAACCCGGAGCTGAAAGATATCTTCAACCTGGCCCACCAACGCAGTGGCGGCCAGCCGCTGGCCCTGTTCAATGCAGTCGCCGCGTATGCAAAGAATATCGACAATCTGGGAGCGCTCGCCGGTGCGGTCGAGCGGATTGCGCACAAACATACCGGATTCCTGATCCAGCCGGAACAATATCACATTGTAGGTAGTCATCTCTTGGCCACGCTCAAAGAATTGGGCGGAAGTGCGGTCACCGACGAGGTGCTGGAGGCATGGGGCAAGGCGTATGGCGTGCTGGCAGACATCTTCATCGGCCGCGAGCGGGAGATCTATCAGGAGAAGGCAAGTCAGGATGGCGGCTGGCAAGGTACCCGCACCTTCATCATCAAGGAGAAGCGAGCCGAGAGCGACCTCATCACCTCCTTCCTGCTGGCACCGGAAGATGGCAAGCCGGTACTGACCTTCAAACCGGGCCAATACCTCAGCATCAAGCTGGTTCACCCCGAGCTGGAATATCAGGAGATCCGCCAGTACTCCCTCTCCGATGCCCCCAACGGGCAGGATTACCGCATCAGCGTCAAGCGTGAGCCGCAGGGTCAGGTCTCCAACCTGCTGCACGATCACCTGCAGGCGGGTGACAAGATCGAGGTGATGCCTCCTACCGGCGATTTCTACCTGAAAGCCGACAGCCAGACCCCGGTGGTACTGCTCTCAGCCGGTGTCGGCGTGACGCCGATGATGAGCATGCTCAACCAGCTGCTGGAAAGTGCTCATCAGGCCGAGATCACCTGGCTGCACGCCTGCGAACAGGGCGCTGTACACGCCTTCCGGGAGGATATTCAGCAAAAATCCCGCCAGCATCCCAACTTGCTGAGCCGGGTCTGGTATCGGGAGCCGGAGGCCAGCGATGTACAGGGTGAAGATTATGACCTGGCCGGCACCATGGATCTGACTGCCGTGAAAGAGCGCATCACGCCGCAGGCCCACTACTACTTCTGTGGCCCTGTCGGCTTCATGCAAGAGATCAAGCGGCAGCTGCTGGCGGCTGGGGTGTCAGCCGGGCAGCTCCATTACGAAGTTTTTGGCCCCCACCAAGATCTCTAAGGCGCAGGCAGCCATATAACAGAGGGAGGTTCCGGCTTGTCATGGCACGGCGGCTGGAACCGGACCCACAGGTGCAGATCTGTGGGTCATTTTTTTGGATCAGTGCATCGCCTTGGCGCGGGCCACCACGTTGGCCGGCATCCGGTTGCCAAGACGGCTGAGCAGACTCGCCGCCTTCTGGTGCAGCGCCTTGTCACCTATGACGGAGCCATGGAGCCAGCGATAGGCGTCCTCATAATCAAGCGGACTGCCCATCCCCTGCAACAGCATCTCGACCCACTCGATGCGAGCCCGCAGAAAACCGAGGCTGGCCGCCTCGCGCATCAGAGTTTCGGCTCGCACCAAATCCTTCTGCACCAAAGTTCCTTTCCAGTAGTAGCGCCCCAGCTGCTCCAGCGCTGGCGCCAACCCCTGATTGGCCGCCTCCCACATATATTGCACCCCGAGTTCGGCATTGGATTTGGTACAGACACCCCACGCCAGCATATCCCCCCAGAGGAATTGATAGGCCGGGATCTTCATCACCGAGGCGCGCGCTTCGATATCCTGAGTCAGCTGACAGCGATCCTGCTTCACCTGAGTGAGGTGACGCCCCTGCTCAATCCAGTTGAGCAACTCGTCCTGACGATAGAGTGGCACCGCCTGCAACTCGCCAGCGGCCAGAGGTGCGGGAGGCGCCACCACAGCAGCAGGTTCCACCGGTTTTGGCAGCGGCGCGGCCCCCTCGCCACTGCTGGTAACGGGGGTGACCGGCTCGGCCGGGAGCAAGACGGGGACTGCCTCAGAGGGCGCTGGCGTAGCAGCAGAGACAGGGGCCGTTGACACCGCAGCACTGCTTGCGGTCGGTGCCGATGCACTTGCTGCAGGCACATCGCTCGATACGGCAGCCGATACCGCCTCGGCACCATAGAGGGGCGCGGTGAATGTACCGACAAGAATGAGAAGGGTAAGGGGTTTCATCATAAGGATCTCCTGCTGCACTCTGTTATCGGCACCAAGCCCCATCCCCTTAGCCTGCCGGGCGGATCTCATCAATACAAAAGGGAGCCGAAGCTCCCTTGTTGGCACGGTTGACCCGCTTACTTGACGAAATCGACACCCAACTGGATATCGGCTTTCAGGGTAGCCAGCATGCCTTCCATCGCTTCCTGCTCGAACGCGCTCAGCTTGCCGTAATCCAGTACGGTTTCGACGCCATTCTTGCCCAGCAGTACCGGCTGTGCGAAGAAGGTGGCGTGCTCGCCGTTGCCTTCAACGTAGGCGCACTCAACAACGTTGGCTTCGCCCTGCAGACCCTTGATGAGGGAGAGACCGAAACGGCAAGCCGCCTGACCCATGGAGAGGGTCGCAGAACCGCCACCGGCTTTGGCTTCCACCACTTCGGTACCGGCATTCTGGATGCGCTTGGTCATGGCTGCCACTTCTTCAGCGGTGAAGGAAGCGCCTTCAATCTGGGAGAGCAGCGGCAGGATGGTGACGCCACTGTGACCACCGATCACGTTGACGCGTACCTTGTCGATGTTCAACCCTTTGGCAGCGGCCACGAAGGTCTCGGCGCGGATCACGTCCAGGGTGGTGACACCGAACAGGCGACGCTTGTCATAGACACCGGCTTTCTTCAGCACTTCGGCGGCGATAGCCACAGTGGTGTTGACCGGGTTGGTGATGATGCCGATCAGTGCTTTCGGGCAAGTGGCCGCGCACTTCTCGACCAGATTCTTGACGATACCGGCGTTGATATTGAACAGGTCGGAGCGATCCATCCCCGGCTTGCGTGCCACACCGGCGGAGATCAGCACCACATCGGCCCCAACCAGCGCAGGAGTCGGATCTTCACCGCAGAAGCCCTTGATGGCGACGTCGGTAGGAATATGACTGAGGTCAACGGCCACACCCGGGGTAACCGGGGCGATGTCATACAGGCTCAGCTCGGAGCCAGCCGGCAGACGGTTTTTCAACAGCAGAGCGAGGGCTTGACCGATGCCACCAGCGGCACCCAGAACGGCAACTTTCATGATCAACTCCATGTTTAAGCGTAGGTTTAAGGTTGTTTGTTGTTGTGCGCCCAACCTTAATGGATCCCCCCATAAAAAACAATCTGATAACAGTTGCAGTCACGGGTTCTGTGAGCCACGAAACATGCGGGAGCAAAAATTGGAGGGAAATACAAAAAGTTGGAGGAGAAGCACAGTTTTTCTGCACTTCTCCTTACCATAAAGAGGTAGATCTGAGGGTCTCAGGATTGGAATGCCAGCGCCCGTTTTTCACACCAGCGAAAACCAATTGTTAACAATCCGTTCATCGCCAGATAAAGCCCGCCAGCCACCCCGAACACAGCCAGGGTATCGTAGGTCTGGGCGTTCAACCCCTGCGCCAGCCCCATGATGTCCATGATGGTGATAGTACTGGCGAGGGAGCTCCCCTTGAGCACCAGGATCACCTCGTTGGAGTAGGCAGGCACCAGATGACGGGCGGCGTGGCGCACCTTCATCCACAAGGTCTGGCGGCCATTAAAACCAAGCGCCCGGCACGCCTCCACCTCACCAGCCGGGATGGCATCGAGCGCCCCCTTGAACAACCGGGTGGAGTAGGCCGCCGTGTTGAGACCCAGCGCCAGCACGGCGCAGAACCAGGGCTGCTTGAGCAGCGGCCAGAGCGGGCCGGCTTTCAGCCACTCGAACTGGCCCGGCCCGTAGTAAATCAGGAAGATCTGAATGAGCAGCGGCGTGCCGGTAAAGAGCAGCACCCACAGCTGCACCAGCTGGGTCGCCACCGGCAGGCGCAGCTCCAACACCCAAGTCATCAGGGCTGCCAACACAATCCCCAGCAGCAGGCTGAACAGGGTCAGCTCCAGCGTGGTGACCAGACCGCCCAGCAACGTAACGAGATACTCTTGCATCAGTTAGCCTCCGTAGCGGCGGGTGTAGCGGGCAGCCAGCCCGAGGCCATATTCACTCACCAGACTGATGGCCAGATAGATGAGGGCGGCGGCGGCATACCAGGTGAAAGGCTCATAGGTACTGGCCGAGGCCATCTGCGCCTGACGCATCATCTCGTTGACCCCGATAAGCGACACCAGCGCGGTATCTTTCAGCAACACCAGCCACTGGTTGCCGAGGCCCGGCAGGGCATGACGCCACGCCTGCGGCAACACGATGCGAAAGAAGATGTGGCTCTTGCTCAACCCCAACGCCAGCGCCGCCAACCGTTGACCTGAAGGCACCGCATTGAGCGCCGCCCGCAGGGTCTGGGTCGCATAGCTGGCAAACAGCAGGGAGAGCGCCAGCACGCCACAGGCGAACGGGCTGAACTCCACATACTCGCCAGTGATGAGGAACAGCACCTGGGTCGAGCCGAAGTAGATGAACAGCACCACCAGCAACTCGGGCAGACCACGGATCAGCGTGGTCAGGGTGGCCACCGGCCACACCAATGCACGCTGCTTGCTGAGCTCGGCGGCACTGAACGCCAGCGCCAATACCATGCCCCCGACCAGTGATGCCAAGGCCAGCCCGAGGGTCATCCAGGCTGCATCCAACAACAGGCTCAACATGGCTTACTGCGCGAAGTATTTGTCGAAGATTTTCTGATAGGTGCCGTTGGCCTTGATCTCGGCCAGCCCCTTGTTCAGCTGGGTCAGCAGCTCCTGATTGCCCTTGGCGACCGCGATGCCAAAGCCGGTACCGAAGTACTTGGCATCCGTCACCGGCGCACCCACCACCGCATACTCCTTGTGCTGCTTCAGCCAGTCGGCAGCAACGGCGGTATCGGCAAAGACACCGTCGGTACGGCCATTCATCATGTCGAGGAAGGCGCTCTGGTAGCTGGCGTACGGCACGGTCAGCAGACCCTTGCTCACCCAGTTATCAACCAGATAGGACTGGTGAGAGGTACCGTTCTGCACGCCGACTGTCTTGTCGACCATCTCTTCCGGCCCCTTGAAGGCCCCTTTCTTGGCGACGAATACGGCCGAGTTCTCGTAGTAGATGTCAGAGAAATCGACCTGAGCGGCCCGCTCAGGGGTCACGTCCATGGCGGCGATGGCGGCATCGTAGCGACGGAATTTGAGGCTGGGGATCAGGCTGTCAAAGGCCTGGTTGTGGAAGCTGCACTCCAGCTTGGCCTGCTCGCAGATGGCGCGCGCCAGATCGATGTCAAAACCCTGAAACTCGTTCTTGTCATCCAGGTATTCGAACGGTGCGTAGGTGGCCTCGGTGACGAACTTGATCTCTTTGGCCATGACGGAGGTACTCAACAGGCCCATGGCAGCAACCAACAACAGACTCTTTTTCATGACAGCTTCCTTATCGATTCAATATCAATGCATCAAGAATTCGGCAAACCGGCTGGTTTGCGGGGATTGGAAAATGGCGGCGGTGCCGGATTCGATGATCCGCCCCTTCTCCAGATAAATCACCTGGCTGGCCACCTTGCGGGCAAAGTCGACCTCGTGGGTCACCACCACCTGGGTAATGCCGGTCTGGCTCAGGTTGCGGATGATCTCGGCCACCTCTTTGGTGATCTCGGGATCGAGGGCAGCTGTCGGCTCGTCAAACAGCAGCACTTCCGGGTCCATCATCAGGGTACGGGCAATGGCCACCCGCTGCTGCTGACCGCCAGAGAGACGGGCAGGCCAGGCATCGCGCTTGTCGGCCAGTTGCAGCTGGGCCAGCAGGTAGGCCCCCTTCTCGATGGCGGCCTCCTTGCTCATGCCGAGCACCTTGACCGGCGCTTCAATCAGATTCTCCATCACAGTGAGATGTGGCCAGAGATTGTACTGCTGGAACACCATGCCCACCTTGCGGCGCAGCAGTTGGGACTGGCGGTTGAATTCGGCAGCAGAGAGGGAGTTCGGGAAAGAAAATTCACTTTCGCCAATCCGCAGAACACCCGCATCCGGGGTATCCAGCAGATTCATCATCCGTAGTAGGGAACTCTTGCCAGCACCGCTCGGGCCCAGCAACACCAAGGTTTCACCGGGGGATGTCCGAAAGCTGACCTGTTGCAGAACCGGCACCTTGTGCCAAGACTTCTCGATACCTATTAATTCAATACCCATACAGCCCAATTGAATAAGTTTTCAAAATTTCATCCCGATTCTATCCCTAATAAAGGTTGATGCAAGCCATTTTTGAATCAATATGCAGAACAAGCGCCGCTTCCTTGCAAAAAACGGCATATGAATGCAAAATGGCCCCGCTGTTCGTATCTGCCGCCTGTATCGCGCAGGCCGCCACACCTCCTCATTCGTGAGACCAAGATGAAACACAACGACAAGCAAGAAAAACTGGCCAAGGCCTTTAAAGCCTTGCTGAAAGAAGAGCGCTTTGGCTCCCAGGCAGAAATCGTCACCGCCCTGCAAGAGCTGGGCTTCGAGAACATCAACCAGTCCAAGGTATCGCGCATGCTGAGCCGCTTCGGCGCCGTTCGCACTCGCAACGCCAAGATGGAGATGGTCTACTGCCTGCCGGTGGAACTGGGCGTGCCCACCACCTCCAGCCCGCTCAAGAATCTGGTACTGGACGTCGATCACAACGGCGCACTGGTGGTGATCCACACCAGCCCGGGTGCAGCCCAGCTGATCGCCCGCCTGCTCGACTCCCTCGGCAAGGCAGAGGGGATCCTCGGCACCATCGCCGGTGATGACACCATCTTCATCACCCCGACCAGCGACACCGATATCGAAGAGCTCTACCTCTCCGCCCTCGAGCTGTTCGAACAGACTCCGTAATGGCCGCTACCGCGTCATAGCGGTCACGCCAGAACGAAAAATCCCGGCCAAGGCCGGGATTTTTGTTTTCTGAGTCTTCGTCAGGCGGGCTTATTTGCCCTGCGCCATCAAAAAACCTTCCGATGGGGCGAAGAAAGCCGCGCCGGTCACCGCCTTGGTAAAGCGCAGCAGGTGGTCGAAGTGGCTGCCCTCCCCCTTGTACATGCTGGCCAGCATGGCGTTGAAGTGCTGAGGAGTGCGGCAGCAGGAGATGAAGTAGAGCCCCTGCTCGGTCATGGTGCCCCAGGGCATGCTCTGGCGCAGGATCTCCATGGACTCTCCCTTCGGAGTCTTGAGATTGACCCGCTTGATGTGGGCGGTCAGCGGTTTGGCGGCAGACTCATACTCGATGTTATCGGGCTTGGTGCGACCGATAATGTCTTCCTGCTCTTTTTGCGCCAGCTTCTCCCAGTCGCTCATGGCATGGACCCAGCGCTGGACATGAATGTAGGAGCCACCGGCAAACTCGCCTTCCGCCACCAGCGCCACTTCGGCACGGTGCTCATCCTGCGGGTTCTCGGTGCCATCGACGAAACCGGTCAGGTCACGGCAATCCAGGTTGCGGAAACCGCGCACCTCTTCGGCCAGCTCGACCAGTCCGGCCAGCAGTGCCATCACACGGTGACCTGCGTGGTGCAGCACATCCACCCGATCGGCGCGCAGCTGGATAAAGAGATCAAACGGGGTGTTGGGCGCTTCCTGACCATTGGCGGATTGCGCCATAAAGCTGCGGAACTGGGGTGGACGGGCGGCAGGGTAGAGACCATCCCAAGCGTCGGAGCCAACAGCAACCAGACCGCTGAAACCGGCATCAGGGAAATCGGCGGCGACCGCCTGCCACAAGGCGGGCAGTTTGGCCAGACGGCCGACCAGTTCGGCGGCATCGCCGGTACGATTGAACATCAGATAGAGGGCGTGCAGATTCGGCTCTGCGCAGATCCCGGCTTGGGCTTTCATATATCTCTCCCCTGAATAGGCGTTAGCGTTACGGGCTATTTGCGTTGCGCGATTATAAACCAGAGTGGATCCAGTTCTTTGATTTCACGACGATATCACGCGTTCAGGGCAAAGGGGCAAATAACACCAACCCATGGGGGGCAACCTTGATCCGTGCCCGCATCCCATCAAGGGGCTCGCCAATGCTCGCCTCCAGTTGCAGATCGCCACACTCGAACAGCACCCGGCAGTGGTGACCGAGGAACTGCTGCTCCACCACCTTAAGCTCGCCATCTGCGGCGCTCTCCAGCAGCAGTTGCTGGGGGCGGAGCATCAGCTGCAACTGCTCACCCACCGCCCGGCCATGAGGCTCACTGCCACAAATGACCCCGAGCGCCGTCTGCACGCAGTTGCTGTCCACCACCTCGGCAGCCAGATAGTTGACCCCACCGAGAAACTCCGCCACGAAGCGGTTTTGCGGACGGCGATAGAGCTGCTCCGGCTGGCCCACCTGTTCGATGTGACCAGCGCGAAACAGCGCCAGCCGATCGGCGAAGGCGAACGCCTCTTCCTTGCTGTGGCTGACGAAGATAGCGCCGATCCCCTGCTGCTTGAGCAGGGCGCGGATCTCGAGGATCAACTTCATCCGCACCTGGGTATCGATGTTGGAGAAGGGCTCATCCAGCAGCATCAGCCGTGGCTTGCACACCAGCGCCCGGGCGATGGCCACCCGCTGCTGCTGGCCGCCGGAGAGCTGGTGCGGATAACGATCCCCCAGCCCCTGCAGATTGACCAGCGCCAACGCCTCGTCAACCTGCTGCTGGCGGGCGCGGCGATCGAATTTGGTCAGACCGAAACCGACGTTGTCGGCCACCGTCAGGTGGGGGAAGAGGGCGTAATCCTGAAAGATCATGCCGATGTTGCGCGCCTCGGGCGGCACGCTGGCACCCGGCCCGTCGAGCAGGGTATCGCCGAGGCGAATCGAGCCATCGGCCAGCGGCAGCAGCCCGGCGATGGCCTTGAGCAGCGTGGTTTTGCCGCAGCCACTGGCTCCCAGCAGGCAGACGATCTCGTTGTCTGCCACCGTCAGGGAGAGCTGTTCCAGCACATTGCGGCCGTTGTAACGGCAGCTGACATTTTCAACCTGCAAACAGGACAAGGCTGACTTCCTCTCGTTTCTGGCGGCGCGCAGCCTTTTGGTTCAGCGCACCGCATGCAATTTCATTGGCCGACGTGGCGATTCAGTGGCCCGGACTGTCCAGACTGCGGTTGACCCAGATCAGCGGCAACAGCCCCACCAGCACGATGACGATGGCCCCCAGCGCGCCGCGCTCCAGCATCTCGTCCGAGACGAATTGGTAGACGTGGGTCGCCAGAGTATCGAAGTTGAATGGCCGCAGCAGCAGGGCGGCGGGCAGCTCCTTCATGGATTCGATGAATACCAGCATGGCACCGGCAAACAGACCTCGGCGCACCAGCGGCAGATGGACCCGCCGCAGCATGCCGCCATCCCCCTGCCCCAAGGAGCGGGCTGCCATGTCGAGACTGGGGGAGATCTTGCCCATGCTGCTCTCCACCGAGCCGATGGCGATGGCCACGAAGCGCACCAAATAGCCGAACACGATGGCGGTAATGGTGCCGGTCAGCAGCAAGCCCGGCCCCTGACGCCCGAGCCACTCGGCCAGATCGTTGATGGCAAAGTCGAGGGCGGTGAGCGGCACCAGCACCCCGATGGCGAGCACGGTGCCCGGCATGGCGTAACCCATGGCGGCGATGCGCAGGGGCAACAGACTCTTTATACCGCCATCGAGGCGGCGGAAGAAGCCGAGCAGCAGGGCGATGCCCATCGCCAGCAGGGCGGTTAGCGCCGAGATAGCCAAGCTGTTGCCGGCGAAGCGGACAAACTCCGGTGTCCACGACAACTCGAAGTAGCGCACCCCGTAATCGAGCAGGATGACGAACGGCAGGCCGAAACCGGCAAGCACCAGCCCCCAGCACCAGAGACCGGCCAACCAACGGCCAATCCCCTTGAGCGGATAGCGCAGCGGCTGCTCATGGCCCATGGACTTCTGGAACACCTGCTGCCGACTGCGCGAGCGGCGCTCCAGCGCGATCAGCAGCACCACAGCCAGAAGCATCAGGCAGGAGAGTTTGGCCGCGGTGGCCAGACTACCGTAGCCGAGCCAGGTGTCGTAGACCGCCGTGGTCAGGGTGTTGATGGCAAAGAAGTGGACGGTGGCAAAATCTGCCAGCGTCTCCATGGCCACCAGCGATACCGCCACCATGATGGCGGGGCGCGCCAGCGGCAGACTGAGGCGACGAAAGCTCTGCCACGGGGTGCAGCCGAGCAGGCGGCTGGAGTGGATCAGGCTGACTGACTGCTCGAGAAAAGAGGCGCGGGTCAGCAGATAGACATAGGGGAACAGCACCAGCGCCAGCACCCAGGCGGCGCCACCAAGGGAGCGAATGGCAGGAAACCAGTAATCGGCAGGGCTGTTCCAGCCAAAGAGTGCTCGCAACCCGGCCTGTAGCGGGCCCGAGTAGTCGAGCAAGTCGGTATAGACGTAGGCGACGATATAGGAGGGCATGGCCATTGGCAGCATCAAGGCCCACTGCAGGGCACGGCGCCCCGGCACCTGACACATGGCCACCAGCCAGGCGGTGGGTACGCCAAACAGCAGGCTTAGCAATACTACGCCGACCACCAGCCCCAGGGTATTACCGAGATAATCGAGCAGCACGGTATCGGCGAGGTGGCGAAACAGCTCCCCCTCAGCCGAGAAGGCAGAGAAAAGCAGGGCTATAACCGGTAAACCCAGCAGCAGGGCGATGGCCCAGCTGCCGGTCATCCATCCAAAATTTTTCATGAGACCACAGATGTTGATGGGGCCGTTGGCCCCATCTGATTACAAATCGAACTTCACTTCATCCAGCAACTGCAAGGCGTCCTTGCGGTGCTTGGCGTAATCGCTGACCGGTAGTGCGTCAGACTTGAAACTGCCCCAGGACTTGACCATGGCGGAAGGCTCGACTCCGGCCTTGACCGGATATTCGGCGTTCACGTCCGCATACATGTGCTGGGCGGTGTCGCCAGCCAGAAACTCCATCAGCTTCTGGGCCTCGGCCTTGTTCTTGGCATACTTGGTCATGGCCACGCCGCTCACGTTGACGTGGGCACCGCGGTCAGCCTGGTTCGGGAAGTTGATATAGACCGCATCCGCCCAGGACTTCTGCGCCGGATCTTTCAACATGGCGCCCAGATAGTAGCTGTTGCCGAGTGACACGTCACAGATACCATCCTTGATCGCCTTGACCTGATCCCGGTCGTTGCCCTGCGGCTTGCGCGCCAGGTTGGCCTTGACCCCTTCCAGCCAGGTTTTGGTCTCGGCCATACCGTGATGGGCAATCATGGAGGAGACCAGCGCCACATTGTACTCATGCTTGCCGCTGCGGGTGCAGATTTTTCCTTTGAATTCAGGCTTGGCCAAGTCTTCGTAGCTGATGGTCTCGAGCTTGCCGAGGCGATCCTTGCTGGAGTAGATGGCGCGAACCCGGGTGGTCAGGGCGAACCAGCGATTCTCCGGATCACGATAGATGGCGGGGATGTTCTCCTGCAGGATCTTGCTGTCTACCGGCTGCACCAGCCCCTTGTCCACCAGATCGGTCAGACGGCTGATATCGACGGTCAGCATCAGGTCGGCCGGAGAGAGCTTGCCTTCCCGCTCCAGACGCTCGTTCAATCCCTCTTTGGCGAACACCACGTTCACCTTGATGCCAGATTCCTTCTCGAACTGCTGGATGATGGGCTTGATCAGCTCATCCTGCCGGTTGGAGTAGACATTCACTTCCCCGGCCGCCAATGCCGACTGAGCTGCCAACGCAGAGAAAGCCAGTGCCAACATCTTCATTTTCATCATCCATTCCTTGATTAGCTATACATAGTGATAACGATTTCCGTTTGCATTCTGCATACATCTTATAAGCGGATCAAGAAAGCTCGCCGTCGCCACATCACATATTTAATCGCCCATAATTGAAAAGGGCCGGATGGAATCCCATTCGGCCTCTTCTGAGCAAAACGTTATGTTGATCAGGCTTCAATAAGCGCTCACTCCATCGGGATTCCCCGAGATCGGGAGGTCAACAGATCTGTACGTCACGGATGCGGTTCATCACAGCGCCTCGTCGTCACTTTCGCCGGTGCGGATGCGCACCGCCTGCAGCAAGTCATAGACAAAGATCTTGCCGTCGCCGATCTTGCCGGTATAGGCCGCCTTGCAGATCGCCTCGATCACCCCTTCCACGTTATCATCGGCGGTAGCAATCTCCAGCTTCACCTTGGGCAGGAAGTCGACCTGATACTCGGCTCCCCGGTATAATTCGGTGTGTCCCTTCTGGCGGCCAAATCCCTTGACCTCGGACACGGTCAGCCCTTCCACCCCCAGGTTGGCAATAGCCTCGCGGACATCGTCCAACTTGAACGGTTTGATAATCGCACTAATCAGCTTCATCTGGTTGCTCCCAATCCATGGTGTGTCATGAATCGGGTTTCAATTCTTATGCCAAGTATTTTTATTGTTTTATTTCATATAGATAGAGTTTAATGCCTGCGCCATTCGTCAGGCACATCCCCATAACCGGCCAGCACGCCCCATAATGAGGCACCATGCTGCAGCGGTCAGCGGGTATGCACCAAACAAGAGCAAAACAGCATGTTAGTTATCTCCAACAGCGTCACGATTCCCTGGCATGAGCTGCAATTTCAGACCATGCGGGCACAGGGCAACGGTGGACAGCACGTCAACAAGACCGACTCCGCCGTCTGGCTGCGCTTCGATTACCGCAACTCTCCCAGCCTGACGCCCCTCTACAAGGAGGGTCTCGACAAGCTGAGCGACAGCCGGGTACACGATGGCTTTATCCTGATCCGGGTCGAGAGCCATCGCAGCCAGGACATGAACCGCAAGGAGGCGATGAACCGTCTGGTGGAGTTGCTGAAGAAAGCAGCCTGGCGCCCCAAGGCTCGCCATGCCACCAAGCCGACCCGCAGCTCCCAGCGCAAACGGGTCGATGCCAAAAAGCGCAAGGGGGATATCAAATCCGCCCGCGGCAAACCGGTTCTGGACTGAGCCAGCCCCCAAAGGATGTCAGCCGATGAGATACAGTTTTTGCGACAGCGCCCGCGGCCCCCTGCTGGTCGCCATCGATCAGGATGGTCTGCGCTATGTGGAGTTCGTGCGGGGGGAGCAGCCGGTAACTCCGACCAATGAGTGGCAGCGTGATGACCTGGCTCTTGCTCCTTTCGTCGAGCAGTTCACCGCCTATTTTGCCGGAAAATTGCAGCAGTTCGATCTGCCCATGGCACCGAAGGGCACCCCGTTCCAGCAAACGGTGTGGAACGCTTTGTGTGATATCCCGTATGGCGAGACCGTGAGCTATCTCGAGATTGCCCAGGCTATCGGCAATCCCAAGGCAGTGCGAGCAGTAGGCGCTGCCAATGGCCGCAATCCGCTGAGCATCATAGTACCCTGCCATCGGGTGATCGGACGCAGCGGCGATCTGACCGGCTATGCTGGCGGCATTCCCATCAAGCGCTGGTTGCTGGCACTGGAACAGGCAGGCACAACATTCGAGCTGGCCCCATGAGACAATGAGCGTCCCCGGAGAGGAACGGGACAATATCGCGACCAGAATGAAAAGGCTTTCAATCAGTGGCCACGCCTTGCTGACAAGATGAACAGAAGATGAAGAATCGCCTCAGAACTACTTCAGATTGAGCTTGGCATTATGGCTCCATACTTGAATGGCACGGCTCATTCGCTGATTCAAGTAGCACCCATGTGACGCTTCCAATCTGTCTTTTTCCCCGCGCCTCCTCTGAGGCGCTTTTTTTGTGGCAAACTGTCCCGTCCTGAATATGGTTTACACCTTTCCCCCCAATAAATGGAGAACCCGATGGGACAAGGTGTGAAACGGACACAGCGCGATTACTCGCTGACTTTTAAACTGGCACTGGTCGAGCAGATTGAAAAAGGTGAGCTCACCTACAAACAGGCTCAGGTGCGTTATGGCATTCAGGGCCGCTCCACCGTTCTGGTATGGTTGCGTAAACATGGTCGGCAAGATTGGAGCCAGGGGGCTTCTGTACGTGCCGGCAGGAGCATCACCATGCCTGACCCCGACAACCAGACGCCCGAACAGCGCATCAAGGAACTCGAGCAACAGCTGGCGCTGATGAGCCAGAAGGCCCAGTTCTTTGAGGCCGTCGTCGATGTACTGAAGAATGACTACGGCGTCTCCATCGTAAAAAAGCGACCCGGCAAGTCCTCTCGCAGCGGCAAGTCGAGAAGCTGACCATCGTCAGGGCTTGCCTGTTTCTGGGGATAAGCCGGCAGGCTTACTACAAGCGCAATCGGGTCGCCGACGAGCGCCATGCTCAAGGGCTGCAGGTGGTGCGCTTTGTGCGTCAGGTTCGACTGCGACAACCTCGGGTGGGTACTCGCAAGCTGCATTATCTGCTCCAGGGTCAGGATGATGGCGGGCTCAAGGTCGGGCGG
>NZ_JAAKVR010000017.1:0-125096 GCF_049175755.1 Aeromonas sp. 600282
GTCCGTTTCACACCTTGTCCCATCGGGTTCTCCATTTATTGGGGGGAAAGGTGTAAACCATATTCAGGACGGGACAGCAGGCAAAAAAAGGGTGGGGAGGCATGCCAGCGTGGTGTCTCCCCCGGTTTTGTTGGCTATCCGCCGGGCGCGCGATGGTCAGATACCAGGGAGCGGTTGTTGATGTCGATTACCCATTTGTCACTGCAAGATGCCCGTCATCTGCAACTGGCGGCGCAGGGGCTGCTTGCCCCCCGTCGCAGCAAGGCGACCCCGGCTGATCTGCTGGCCACCATTCGCCGCATGGCGCTGCTGCAGATCGATACCATCTCGGTGGTGGCGCGCAGCCCCTATCTGGTGCTCTTTAGCCGCCTTGGCCAGTACGAACCGCGTTGGTTGGAGCAGCTGCTGGCCGACGGCGAGATCTTCGAATATTGGGCTCACGAGGCCTGTTTTGTGCCCCGCGAGGATTACCGGCTGTTGCGCCACCGGATGCTCGATCCCGCCGCCATGGGCTGGAAGTTTTCGGCCAACTGGCTTGCCACCCATCAGCAGGAGATTGGCCAGCTTATCGAGCGCATTCGCCAGCACGGCCCGGTGCGGGCGGCTGACTTTGAACGCACAACCGGCAAGGGGAACGGCTGGTGGGACTGGAAACCGGAGAAGCGTCATCTGGAGGTATTGTTTACCACCGGTCAGCTGATGGTGCGGGAGCGGCGCAACTTTCAGCGGGTCTATGACCTGGCCGAGCGGGTGCTCCCCGAGTGGTGTGATGAGCGGGATCTGCCGAGCATCGAGCAGGCGCAGCGGGATATGGTACGCGCCAGCTGCCGGGCGCTGGGGCTGGTCAAAACTGGCTGGGTGGCGGACTACTATCGGCTGCGACGCGGCAAATACGACGCCTTGCTCCATCAGCTGGCGGACGAGGGGGAGCTGCTGCCGGTACGGGTGGAGGGGTGGCAGCACGGCGCTTTTGTGCACGCCTCGCTGGCCGATGAGCTGGCAAGGGCACAGGCGGGCAACCTCAAGGCAACCCATACCACCGTCTTGTCGCCGTTCGATCCGCTGGTGTGGGATCGCAAGCGAGCCAAGGATCTGTTCAACTTCGACTATCGCATCGAGTGCTATACCCCGGCCCCCAAGCGCCAATACGGTTACTTCGTGTTGCCCTTGCTCCATCGCGGCAAGCTGGTGGGCAGGATGGATGCCAAGGCCCATCGTCAGCAGGGGATCTTCGAGATCAAGAGCCTCTATCTGGAAGCCGGGGTGAGAGTGACCCGTACGCTTGCACAGGATCTGGCGAAAGCCCTGCAAAAGCTGGCTGACTGGCACCAGACCCCGCAGCTTCGTTATGGTGCCATTCCGGCCAATTTGCTGACGTTGTGGCATGAAAGCGCCCCTGCAAAGTGAGATCTATCCCTTCTGGGCTAAGCTGCAAGAGGGATAAACAGTTCGGGAGCGGGAGATGAAACGAGCGGCAACATGGTGGGCGGGATTGGCGATGGCCATCTTGTCCCCCGCGCTATGGGGGCAAGAGCCGCCAGTGAAGATCTGTCTGGGGGAGGGCAACGAATGGGCCCCCTTTACCTACTGGGAGCGCAAGGACGGTGTGCCCGATACCAGCCGCCTGACAGGTTCGGCGACGACGCTGGTGCTCGATGCATTGCAACAGAGCGGGCTCTCGCACCAGATCCGCTATCTGCCCTGGGCGCGGGTGCAGCAGGAGCTGGCGGATTATCGCCAGAATGGTCTGTGCGAGCTGACTTGGGATGCCAGCTACAAGCCGGAGCGGGCCGAGTTTGCCTTCTACAGCGTTCCCCTCTACTACACCCACCTCGGTTTCTTCTATCTCAAGCGCCGCTACCCCGAACCGCCGGATCTGCAGACGGTCAATCGCTCCCGGGTATGCGGGGTGATTGGCTACAACTACACCCCCTACAGGCTTGCTCAGGAGCCACGCCGGGTCAAGCAGTTGCAGCAGGCGCTCGATATGCTGGAGCGGGATCGCTGCGACTTTGTGCCGAGCGAAATCGAACCTCTGGTGGCAGGCATCAGCCTTGGCATCTACCGCAGCGAGAGCGGGTTGCTCAATCTCGCTCTGCCCAGCCGCAAGGGATTCTATCTGCTGGTGAGCAAGGGCTCCCCCCGCGGTCACCAGCTGGTGAACATCCTCAATCAGTCGCTGGTGGTATTTCAGGAAGGGGGGCATACGGATGAGGTGATGCGCCGCTTCTTGCCGCCGATGGAGTAATAGCGAAGGGGGGCTGTCATTCTGGGGGGCTGATACACAGAGGGCCAGCCGGTGCAAACCGGCTGGCCATTTTTTACGTGAGAGGCTGTCAGGCCGCCAGACGGGTCAGTACCTTCACCAGCAGCTCGATGCGCGGGGCAATGCTGGCCAGATCCAGATACTCCTCGTCACTGTGGAAACCGGCACCGATGGGGCCCAGACCATCCAGAGTGGGGATGCCGAGGGCGGCGGTCAGGTTGGCATCGGAGCCGCCACCTACCTCCTGCCAGCTGATTGGCAGTCCCAGTTCGGCGCCACACTCTTCCACCAGCTGCATCAGCGCCTGAGTACCCTCTGACGGCACCATGGCCGGTTTGTGGGCCTCGCGGGTCAGCTGGATGGTGACACCATCCAGATGCGGCCGCTCGGCCAGGGTCAGCAGATGATCGTCGATCTGGTGGTACTCCTGATTGTCCCAGAAACGGACGTCTACCACAGCGCTGGCATGGGCCGGCACTATGTTGGCGCCATTGCCCCCCTCGACAATGCCGATGTTGAGGGTGGTGCCGCTCTCGAAGTTGGTCAGGGCGTTGATGGCCAGGATCCAGTGGCCCAGCTCGGTGATGGCGCTGCGCCCCTTCTGTGGTTCGTTGCCCGCGTGAGCAGCCTTGCCGGTGAAGTCGATGCGATAACGGGCCATCCCCTTGCGCGCCTTGACCAGCGAGCCATCGGCGCGGGCCGCTTCGGCCACCAGCACCTGTTTTGCCTGTTTGGCCACCGTTGCCAGCCAGTCGCTGGAGTGGAGGGAGCCGATCTCCTCATCCGGGTTCATGCAGACGCAGATGCTCAGGCGATCGCGCACCTCGCGGGGCAGTTCACGCAGGGCATAGACGATGTTGAGCAGGCCGGATTTCATGTCGGAGACACCGGGGCCGTAAGCGCGCTCACCATCGATGCTCATCGGGCGGGCAGCGGCGGTACCGAGGGGGAAGACGGTATCCATATGGCCGATCAGCATTACATCGATCTGCGCCGCATCAGGCTGGTTGCGGATCTCCAGTCCCACCCCGGCTGCGCCACAGTCGACCCGCTTGATCTGCCAGCCGCCCATCGCCTCATATTTGGCAGCCATCAGGTCGGCCACTGCCGCAATGCCCGGCTGGTGCAGGGATCCGCAATCCAGATTGATCAGCGGGGCCAGTTCGGTCAGGTATTGATCCAGAGAAAAAGTCATTGCTTGCTCCACTATCAGGTTCGGGTCAGAGAAGGATGTTCATCACCAGCATGGCGCCGAAGGCGTTGAGTACCGAGATGGCGACCATGATGGGGATGTAACGCCCTTCGGTACCGATGCAGCCGAGGATGCGGCCCATGTACTGCACCTGGGAGCCCATCAGGTAGATGGCTGGCGCCAGAATGGCGATGTGGGTGCCGTTGAGGATCCCCTGATCGAACAGGGTGATGACCACACCGACTGCACCGCCCATCGACATCCAGGCGCCGATCAGCACGGCTGCCGCCTCACCGGGCAACCCGAAGATGGCCATGACGGGGGAGAAAATGGCGCCCATGGCATCCAGCGCGCCGGTGATCTGCAGCGCCTTGATGATGACAAAGGCCATCAGTACGTTGGGAACGGTGGAGGTGGTGGCGATGACCCAGCCCTTCTTGGCCCCTTCGACGAAGATATCGGTGACGATGGGTTTCTTGATGTTGGCCTGGCTCATTTGGCTTGCTCCTGAGTGTTGAGGGTCTGCTGGGTGTTGTTATCGGTCTGCTTGCCTTCGCTCATATTGAGGTAGACCCGAAACAGGTTGGCCCCGACAAATTTGAAGGCGAACATCACGATGACAGCCAGACCGATGGAGGAGCTGACCGCCGGGCTGCCATCTGCCAGTGTCAGGGTGAACAGCACGGCGCCGGAGGAGAAGAAGTTGACGATGGTGGCACCAGCGGAGAACTGGAACATGGTGAATACGTCGGTTTCACGCTTGGTGATGAGCCCTTCATCCTTGAGCTGACGGGTCATGGCGGCACCGGCATCGGTACTCTGCAGGGAGGCGATAAGGGCGAGGCCGGTGTTGCCCGGGATCCCCATCAGCGGACGCAGCAGCGGGGTCAGCAACTTGCGGGCCGCTTCCAGCGCGCCGTAGTGCTCCAGCACATTGATCATGCCGAGGGCAAACATCACGGTGGGGATCAGGGTCAGGGCGAACAGAAAGCCATCTCGCGCCCCGTTGCCCCCCTTGCCGCGCATGTCGGTCATGGCGGTCTTGATACCGTCACCATTCTCGCTGACGCTCTGGACCATGGTACCGAACGAACCGTTCAGCGTGGTGAAATCGAATACCCCGTACCACTCGCCGGATTGCAACAGTCCGGAGAAGAAGACCACGGCGAAGGCCAGTGCCAGGTAACTGCCTAGGCTCACCGAGCGTGTTTTGTCTGTCATTAGCTAGCTCCATATGAATAATTATTTAATCTGAATAATTATAATTGATATGAATGTCACTAAATTGATGGTGGTCAAAATGGTTTGCTACAAATGACGAATGTATTGGGGTTATGTGACTATGATCGCCATATGCTTGGACGATAATCTGGTTTTTATCGAATTGTTTGAGTGAATAAAAAGCAGGGGCGGGATAGCGGGGCAATAAAAAACCGGGCACGAGGCCCGGTTTGGTCAATCAGTCAGATGTGATTACTGGAGTACCAGTACCATCAGCAGGCCGACGGTAATGGCAGATACCAGGAAGGCAAAGCCATAGAACACATAGTGGTGCAGCTTGGTGGTGTGGATCCCCAGATCGTGCAGACCGTGGTAGATACGGTGCATACCGTGCCAGACTGGCAGGGCGATGATCACCAGCAGGATGCAGGCACCCCACCAGGAGCTGGCGAACGCGTGCACGCGGTCATAGCTCATGGTTTCCACGTCCATGATGCCCATGGGCACCAGCAGACCGGTGATGAGGACAATGACCGGCAGCAGCATGGCAACGACCATGCCACCCGCACCAAACAGACCCCAGTAAATTGGTTCGTCAGAACGTCTCATTGTTTTCTCCTCAGGCCACGATGATCAGGACAAGCAGGGACACCACCGCCAGCGCCACATACTGGGCGAGAACGATCGGCTTCTCCGGTACCAGGTCTTCACCACGGAAGATGCGCATGGCTTTCGGCGCCAGGGCGAACCAGGTTTTGGCATGGAACAGGCACGCCGCCAGAGCGACGACATGGAACAGGATGGCGATCGGGCTTTGCAGGGATTCCAGCCAGCCGTTGAACGCTTCCTGACCCTGAACCAGGCGCATCAGGCCCCACATCAGCACAACGGCGTAGATGGAGACGAAGATACTGGTGCCTTCACGGATCATGTAACCGGTGTAGAAGGCGTTCTTCAGCCACCAGTCTTTCTTCATTTCGCGGACGTAAGGTTTACGTTTGCTATCAGTGTTGTTCATGGTCTCAATCCTGCTCTCAATCTGGCTTGAACATGGCGATCATGTAGTCCTTGGCGCTTTCGACCTTGCCAAGCTGGATGGCCGCCGCCGGATCGACGCCCTTGGGGCACACTTCGGAGCAGTAGCCCACGAAGGTACAGCCCCAGACGCCTTCGTCCTGGCTGATGATGCGCATACGCTCTTTGGCACCAGCATCACGGTTGTCGACGTTGTAGCGATAGGCCAGAGCCAGTGCCGCCGGGCCGGTGAACTTCTTGTTGATGCCGTACTGCGGGCAGGCCGCGTAGCAGAGACCACAGTTGATGCACTGGGAGAACTGCTTGTACTGCGCCATCTGGGCCGGAGTCTGGATGTACTCGCCATCACACAGGCTGCGCGGCTCGCTCGGGATGATGTACGGCTTGATGCTCTCCAGCTTCTCGATGAAGTCGGACATGTCCACCACCAGATCGCGCTCGATCGGGAAGTTGTTGAGCGGCTCGACGGTCATCTTGCCCGGCAGGTAGTCGCGCAGGAACGCCTTGCAACCCAGCTTGGGCACACCGTTGACCATCATGCCGCAAGAGCCGCAGATCGCCATCCGGCAGGACCAGCGGAAGCTCAGGGTAGAGTCCAGGTGATCCTTGATGTACTGCAGGGCGTCCAGCAGAGACATCTCTCTCTGGTATGGCACCTGGAAGGTTTGCATCCAGGGCTCGTTATCCTGTTCCGGACGGTAGCGCAGGATCTCAATTTCAATCATCTCAGCCATTCTTCTTAGCCTCGTCTTGTTTCTCACCCTCGGAGCCGTACACGCGTTTTGCCGGCTGGGACTTAGTGATCTTCACATCGGAGTAATCGATGGAGGGCGTTTCGCCATTTTTGTAGAACGAAAGCGTGTGCTTGAGGAAGTTCACGTCATCGCGCTCTTCGTAACCATCCAGACGCTGGTGGGAACCGCGGGACTCTTTACGATTGATGGCGGAGTGCGCCATGGCTTCAGCCACGTCCAGCATGTAACCCAGTTCGATGGCGTACAGCAGATCGGTGTTGAAGACAGAGGACTTGTCGTTGATCTTGACCTTCTTGTAACGGGCTTTCAGCTCGTTGATCTTGTCGATGGTGCCCTGCATCAGCTCTTCGGTACGGTAGATACCGACACCGGCTTCCATGGACATGCCCAGCTCGTTGCGGATATCGGCCGGGTTTTCGGTACCGTCTATGTCCATCAGGGAGAGGTGCTGCTTGATGAGCGCCTCGGCTTTGGCGGCCAGGGCTTCGGTGTTGCCATGCTTCTGAGTCTTGGCAAATTCACCTGCCTGCTCACCGGCCAGCTTGCCGAATACCACGATCTCGGACAGGGAGTTGGAACCCAGACGGTTGGCACCGTGCAGACCGACGGAGGCACATTCGCCCGCGGCGTAGAGGCCGGGCAGACGGGTGGCACACTTGTTGTCAGTCTCGATACCACCCATGGTGTAGTGGGCAGTCGGACGTACCGGGATAGGCTCTTTGGCCGGATCCACGTTGACGTAGGCTTTGGCCAGTTCGCAGATGAACGGCAGACGCTCTTTCAGGTACTTCTCGCCAAGGTGACGCAGGTCGAGGTGAACCACATCGCCCATCGGGCCCTGAATGACGCGGCCTTTCTGCTGCTCTTGCCAGAATGCCTGGGAAACGCGGTCGCGCGGACCCAGCTCCATGTATTTGCTCTTCGGCTGGCCGATCGGCGTTTCCGGGCCCAAGCCGTAGTCTTGCAGGTAGCGGTAGCCATCCTTGTTCAGCAGGACGCCACCCTCACCACGACAACCTTCGGTCATCAGGATGCCGGTGCCCGGCAGACCGGTCGGGTGATACTGGACGAATTCCATATCACGCAGCGGTACGCCGTGACGGTAGGCCAGTGCCATGCCGTCGCCGGTGACGATGCCACCGTTGGTGTTGTAGCGATAGACACGGCCAGCGCCGCCGGTTGCCACGATCACGGATTTGGCCTGGATGAAGCGGGTGATACCGTTCTGGATGTCGAAGGTCAGTACGCCCTGAACGCGGCCGTCGTCCACGATCAGATCAAGGCAGAAATGCTCGTCGAAGCGCTTGATGCTCGGGTATTTGACGGAGGTCTGGAACAGGGTGTGCAGAATATGGAAACCTGACTTGTCTGCGGCGAACCAGGTACGCGGAACCTTCATGCCACCAAACGGACGCACGTTGGCTTTGCCATCCGGCTTGCGGCTCCAGGGGCAACCCCAGTGCTCCAGCTGGATCATCTCTTTGGTTGCGTTGTTGACGAAGTATTCCACTACGTCCTGCTCGCACAGCCAGTCACCACCGGAGACGGTGTCGTTGAAGTGGTTGTCGAGGGAGTCGTCATCACGGACGACACCGGCGGCGCCGCCTTCGGCAGCAACCGTGTGGCTGCGCATCGGGTAAACCTTGGAAATCAGGGCGATGTCCAGGTCTGGCTGTGATTCGGCTATAGCGATAGCGGCGCGTAAGCCGGTACCGCCAGCACCGATGATGGCCACATCGGTCTTGATAATATCCACATCTGCCTCCTTAGGGATAGATTTGCTGGGCACGATTTTGCTCTATGAAAAAAATTCAGGCTTGATGCAAGTCAAACTGCTAGGTTTTATTCCCTTTTTATTGGTTATTTTTCTATAAAACACCCAAATCCCTGGATGAAAATGTCGTTATTATCGTCATTTTTTGGTGTTACTGAGCAGTTGAACACCTAGCTACGAGTACTTTAACTTCTGGATTGTACGTAGTTTTCTTTCAATAAAATGCGAATCACCTCTCTTTTTAGGTACTCGCGAAAAAAATTTTAAGTTTTTTATTGTAATTTTTTAATGAGAATTATTGGCATTCATCTATTCGGATAGAAATAGGTAATCCGAAATGCGGCGGTGACCACGGCGGTGATCTGATAATTCCAGACGAATCACAAGGATTTCAAGGCGGGGTATTTGATGGGTAATGTGAGATTACTCACTGAAAATTAAGCGCTATTTAGAAAAATAAAAGGGGCCTGTACGGCCCCTTTTGCTCATGCTCAAATGCGGAACATGCCGACCTGATTGCTCAGTTCACCCGAAATATTTTTAAGTTGTTCAGAGAGATGGCGTGAGCTGTCTGCATCCACTGCCAGTTCGTCGGAGACATCTTTCACTGCCTGAATGTTGCGACTTACCTCATCGGTGACGGCCCGCTGCTCTTCAGCCGCGCTGGAGATCTGGGTCGCCATGTCGGAGATCTGGTTGATCGAGGTGGTGATCTGCTCCAGCGCGTGGGTGGCGTTGTTGGCGTCATCCACGCTGTTCTGGGCCAGCAGCTGGCCTTCGTGCATGGTGCTGACCGCTCCCTGGGTATTGCGTTGCAGGGTTTCGATCATATTGCGGATCTCGACGGTGGAGCTGTGGGTACGCTGTGACAGGACGCGCACCTCGTCGGCTACCACCGCAAAGCCGCGGCCCTGTTCACCGGCACGTGCCGCTTCGATGGCGGCGTTGAGTGCCAGCAGGTTGGTCTGCTCGGCGATGCCCTGAATGGTGGAGAGGATGGTGTTGATCTCCTGAGCGTTTTTCTCCAGTTCCTGAATGATGTTGGAGGCCTGTTCCACCTGGGTGGCCAGATCGGTGATGGAGCGCTGGTTGCGGGCGATCACCTGCTTGCCATGCTCGCAACTGCTGGTGGAGCTGCGGGCCGCTTCGGCGGTCTGCTCCGCGTTGCTGGCAACCTCGACTGCGGTGGCCGACATCTCGTGTACCGCAGTGGCGATCTGGGAGATCTCGTTTTGCTGGCGTGCCAGACCCTGATTGGCCTTCTCCGCCATGCTGTGGGACGACTTGGCCTGCTGGTTGAGCTGGCCGGAGGAGTTGGAGATATCCTGCACCATCACATGGATCCGCTCGATGAAGGTGTTGACGTGTTTGGCAACCGCGCCTACTTCATCCTCACGTTCAATCTTGATGCGGCGGGTCAGATCACCGTTGCCGCGTGAGAGATCGGCAATCGCTTCGCCCAGGGTTTTCAGGGGGGCCAGCGAGCCGTTGATGGCGACATAGGAGAAGCCAGCCACGATCAGTATGGTGATAAGCCCCTGGATGAGGGAGGAGGTGACCATGCTGCGCACCGACTGATAGGCGGTTTCCTCATCCACCATCATGCCGTAATACCAGTTGGTATTGGGGATTGCGTTGAAGTCAAAGACCTCTTTCTTGCCACTGATCACCAGCTCGTTGATCATGCCGTCATGGGCGATCTGGTTGATGTAAGAAGCAGTCAATTCAGGGGCCAGTGCGGTGGCAGACTTGAGACTCAACGAGGCATCCGGGTGGGCGATGATGGTGCCATTACTGTCTACCAGAATGGCGTAGGTGCCCTCGGTGGTGACTGCCAGAATATCCGAGATAAGGGCGCTGATGGATACGTCACCGGCGATGACGCCCTGAGTGTTGCCGCGCTGGAACGGCTCGGCAATGGTGACAATCAGTTGTCCGGTAGAGATATCCGCATAAGGGGCAGTAATGACCAGTTTGCCAGCTGCCATTGCATCCTTGTACCAGGGGCGTTGACGGGGGTCATAACCGGCAGGGAGGTTGGTGGGCTTGCTCTGGATCATCTTGCCATCGGCAGTACCGGCATAGACCAGGTCGAATCCACCTGCATTCATGGATTGGGCCAGATGGCTGATGGGTTCATCCTCTTTGGTGAAAGCCTCCTTGGTGGTGCTGACGATGGCGATACGGGAGTCAACCCAGCGGGAGATCCCCTTGACGTTGGCCATGGAGCTTTCGTCGATGATATTCCAGACCAGCCGCTGGGTTTCGCTGCGCAGTTGCGAGGTGTTGTACCAGACCTGTATCCCGGTGATCACCAGAATGATGACCCCGATAGCCAGGACCAGCTTGTTTTTAATCGATAAGTTCATAGTTACATCCTTGTGAGCGTCAGTCTGAGTGTGTGGAAACTGGTTATTGTTATGTGCCTGTTCTTATCGGCTGAAGTTGAACTCTTTGTATCCCGATCAGCTATTTAAAGTTAGTGCCTAAATCAGAGCTTATCCATATGTGTATCCTTGTCAGGTGGCTACAGGAAACGATCTGGACGATTGGTGAAGATTCCATCGACCCCCATGCTGGCTAGTTTTTCATAATCTTCATGATAATCAACGGTATAAACTAGAACCCTTAATCCGCGTTGATGTGCATCTTCCACCAGTATCCGGTCGACAAAATCCACGTCGCAGTTAAGTGACCAGGCCCCCAGCTCATCAGCAAACAGCGCCAGGTTGAGTGGCAGATTGGCGGTCAGGGCGCCGAGGCGGATATCGGGCCGCAAGGCGGCAAATCGGGCCAGCTCCGGGTGATGGAAGGACGAAACCACCCACTGCTCTGGGGTAAAACCAAGCTTGGCCTCTGCCCTTCGGGTCAGGGATGCCACTGCGTCAGCGGTATCGGCACCCTTGAGCTCGATATGCAGCTCGCAGCGTCCGGCGATAATCTCCATCACTTGCCACAGGGTCGGTATCACCTCTCCCTCACCGACATCGAGTTGCTCCAGATAGGCTCGTGATTGTTCAGTCAGCACCCCCTTGCCGTTGGTACAACGCTCCAGCCTCCGATCGTGAAATACCCATAACTCGTCATCTGCTGCCTGTACATCCAGTTCGATGGCACTGACTCCCAGCGTCAGTGCTTTTGCCATCGCCTTGAGGGTGTTTTCCGGTGCCAGACCGCTGGCACCACGGTGGGCAATAATTTGCATGTTCTGCTCCTTGTACCTCGGGGATCAGCCGCGGCTCAGGTGAATGTCGATCTGTTGATGGGGTAGGGGAAGTCCCTGCTGCTGCATCTTCTCCAGCACCAGCGAGTGAACCTCGTGAGTGATGGGCATCCGGTGATCCATGTTGTTGACGTAGAGGCGGATCTCGTAGATCAGCGCCGAGTCGGTGAATTCGATCAGGAATACTTCCGGACTGGGGGTCTCCAGTACCAGAGTAGAGGCATGGATCGCCTCCTCAAGAATACGTTGCACCAGTTTCGGATCACGGGTCAGACCGATCCGGATCCGCAGTTTGACCCGGGTTATCGCATCGGAGAGCGACCAGTTGATGAACTGCTCGGTGATAAAGGCCTTGTTGGGCACGATGATCTCCTTGCGATCCCAATCCACTATGGTGGTCGCCCGGGTTTTGATCTTGGTTACGGTGCCGGTGAGATCGCGAATAGTAACAGTGTCACCGAGCCGGATTGGTTTCTCGAACAGGATGATGAGGCCGGAAACAAAGTTGGCGAAGATCTCCTGCAGGCCGAAACCCAGCCCTACCGAGAGGGCGGCTACTAGCCACTGGGTCTTCGACCAGTCGATACCGAGCATGGAGAAACCGGTGAGGGCGCCAACGAGGATCACCAGATACTTGCTGATCGTGGTGAGTGCAAAGCCGGTACCCGGGGAGAGGCTGAGGTGCTGCAGCAGGGTCAGCTCCATCAGCCCCGGCAGGTTGCGGGCTGTCACCACGGTCAGAATGAAGACGAAGGCGGTCAGCATCAGATCCTGCAAGGTGATGGCCGAGAGCTGCTCGATGCCGCCAATCTTGCTGCTCACCTGCCACACCTCGATATTGCTGAGGAAGCTGAAGGCGGAGTTGAGATCCGACCATTGCACCACCACCAGCATGGTGAAGCCCAGCATCAGCAGGGTGCGCACCAGTCCCAGCGACTGGGCGCTGATGGTATCGAGATCCAGCTCAGTCTCTTCCACCACGTCCGGGGTCTCGGAGCTGAGCTCGTCATGCCCCTCTTCCCGGCCGCGCTGGGCCAGGATCTCAGCCCGCTTGCTCTTGGCGCGCTCGAAGGCTAGGCGGCGGCGCTGGATCAGCATCCAGCGTCTGGCTAGATAGTAGACCAGCAGGCAACCCAGCCCCATCAGCAGGCTAAGCTCCAGCTGGCGCAGCAGGGTGCGCGAGGTATAGAAGTAGCCAAACAGGGCGCCGATCACCGCCAGCAGCGGCGCCAGCATCAGGCTGTTCCAGATGAAGTGGTGCAGCAGATGGGGCTTGGTCATATCGGTCTGGCCCCAGGTGAGTGGCAGCCGCTCCCGGTTGAGGCGGGCAAAGAAGAGCAGCAGCCAGAGTGCACCGATCATGAAGGCCATCCGGCCGAGGGAGTCGTAGAAGGCGTGCTCCTGATAGCTGTTGGCCATCCCCTGCACAAAGAAACTCGGGATCAGCACCAGCAGCAGGGTGCGAAACTGCCCCCATACCTTTTGCACCTGTTCCCGGGGCCAGCGGAAGTGGTGGATCAAAATCCCCCGCTCCAGCGTCAGATGGCGGGCCATCACCAGCGCCAGCAGCAGAAACCAGATCTCGCCAAGACCGCGCGCCACCGCCACCGCAAACGGGTATTGCCAGGCCCCTTCGAGCAGGCCGCGCACCATCAGTACCATGGCGGGCAAGGGGAGGGCGGCAAGCAGGGAGCGCAGCAGCAAGCGGCTGGTGAGGCTGAATTTGTCCTGAGTTACCTTGCCGATCCGCGGCGCAATATGGTCGCAATAGAGGCTCAGGTGACGGGCCAGCTTGAACCAGCTCCAGGCCAGCACCAGCAGCCCAATACTGGCCAGCGTGAGGCTCAGCGGGCTGTTTTCGACGATGGCGTAGGGCAGTTGCAACCAGTTGTCCGGGTTGAAGGCCAGGGTCAGCGCGGCAGGAATACCGAGCATCACCTGTGGGGTAAAGGGGCGCACATCCGGCATCCAGAACAGGTGGCTGGCGCTTATTTCGCGGATCTCGTCGATCTTGCTGTTCTGGCGGCTGTAGAGCAGCTTGAGACGGGTCTGCTCCTGAATGAGGGTATCGGAGGCGTCGTTGAGCCGGGTCAGCAGCTGGCGCCGGGCCTTGAGCAGGTTGTCGAGCACAGCTTGCTGCGGCCGATCCAGCGTCACATCCTCTTCGGCCATCAGCTTGTCGCGCAGCTGGCGGGTATCCTTGAGCCCATCCTGCTCGCTCTCGTACTGGTACTTGGCCATGCGGGCGCTGACGATGGCGGACTCCAGCTTGTCGAGGGGGAACTGGGGAGGAAGATCGGAGAGTTTGCTGCGCAGGTTCTCGCCGTAGGCATTACTGATCTGCAGCCACTCCAGCTGTTCGCGTACCGAGTTGACCAGCTCATTCAGTTCAAACAAATTCTTGTCGACGCTGCGCTGCTCGTCCTGCACCCGCTCAATTTGATCTTCCAGTGTGCCGAGCTGGATGGAGAGCGCCTGATTCTGCTGTTGCTGCTCCAGCAGCAGCGGCATGTCGGTGGTGAGCTGCTTGCGCAGCCGTTCGCTCTCCTCCAGCGCCTGCTCGGTCTTCTCCCGCCGCAGCTGGTTCTGCTGGGTCAGCAGGCTGGCTTGCCACTCATCCTCGTCGGCGATGGCCAGATTGAGCTCCTGTAGTTTCAGCTTGCCGAGATCGTTGCGCTGCTGGGCAGAGAGCTGCTCCAGCTCCAGCATCTGGATCCGGTCGGAGAGGCTCTGCTCTTTCATTCTGGTCAGCAGCAGCTGTGCCTCCTGCTGGCGATCCGATTCGCTGCTGAAGCTCAGTCGCTCCAGCTGGCTGCGGGTCAGTTGCAGCTGTTTGCGCAGATCATCCACCCGCAGGTGATACTCCTGCCCGGTACTCTCTAGCTGGTTGAGGCTATCCATCACCCCCTGCCGCTCCTTGCGCAGGTTGAGCTGGCGGTTGCTGCTCAGGCCTATGGCCTGGCGCAGCGCCTCCTCCTTGAGGCTCGCCAGCGGCGGGCGAGCGGCGGGCTGATAGTTGTGCAGGCTCTCCTTGAGCCGTGCCGACTCCTTGGGGTAATCGATAAGGATCTGCTGATAGGCTTTGCTCTGCTCCCGGTAACGCTCGGCCTCTCTGGCAAATTGCAGCGCCTGCTGGTAGCTCTCCCGCAGCTTCTGGTTTTCCGGGGTATCGCTCTTGGGCACGCTCTGCAACAGGGATTCGGCCTGGGCAATGGCATCGTCGGCGCGCACGGCTGGCGGCAACAAGATAAGGGAGAGCAGCAAGAGGGTGAGCAGGCGTTGCAACATGAGGCTCGTTTCCGTTCAGAAGAGGTGGCCCTAGCCTAAAACAGGGCAGGGAGGCGGGTAAAGCAGTCTATATTAATGATTCATAACACAAATAACAGGAAGTCGTGCTGCCGTTTCGCTATGATCCCGGCCGCTTTCTCTCCACCGAGTCGAATATGTCAGCTGTTGATCTGGGCACAGCCCCGCTATCTCGCCTTTTCTGGCGTTACGTAACCCCGACCGTGGCGGCCATGCTGATCACCGGCATCTATGTCACCATCGATGGCATCTTCGTTGGCCATGTGCTGGGTCAGGATGGCATGGCCGGTCTGATGCTGGCTTATCCCATCTGCGCCGTGCTTTATGCGGTGGGGGCGCTGATCGGCATGGGGGCCTCGTCGCTGGTCTCCTTCTATCTGGGGCAGGGCAACCCGGCCAAAGCCCGCCATATCGTCGGCAATGCCCTGGTGATGGTGTTGCTGGCCTCGGCACTGCTCAGTTTTATCGGGATCCGTTATGGCGAGCCCATGCTGGCCTGGATGGGGGCGGAGGGGGAGATCTTCACCGCCGGGCTCTCCTACCTGCAGGCCTACGCCTGGCTTGGTGTCTTTGCGGTGCTGTCGATGGCGTTCAGCTCGCTGCTGCGCAACGATGGCCGCCCCGGATTTGTCACCCTCATCATGGTGGTCGGGGGGCTGCTCAACGTGCTGCTCGACTATCTGCTGATGGTAGTGTTTCCGTTCGGACTGGCCGGGGTGGCGACCGCCACTATGCTCTCCCAGGCGGTGACGGGCCTTGCCTGCCTGTGGCACTTCTTCACGCCGCGTAGCCAACTGCGGATAAGCTGGGACACCCTGCGCCCCGATCTGCGGCTGATGGGAGAGACGGTGCGCCTCGGGATATCCAGTTTTCTGATGTACCTCTATCTCTCGGTAGTGCTGGCGCTGCACAACAAGGCGTTGCTGGCGGTGGGTACTTCGCTGCATGTGGCGGCCTACGGGGTGATCAGTTACACCGAGGCCTTCTTCTATCTGGTGTTTGAGGGTATCGCCATGGGTATCCAGCCCATCGCCAGCTTTAACGCGGGCGCCGGTCACTGGCGGCGGGTGTTGCGGATCCGCAATCTGGCACTCGGAGTGACGTTGGGGATCGCCCTATCCGCGATGATCCCGCTCTATCTGTGGCCGGAGGCGGCGGTCTATCTGTTTGCCGGGGACAACGCTACCTTGCTGCCGGTGGCGAGCCTCGGGATCTGGCTCTACTTCTGGGGGTTGCCGATGGAGGGCTTGCTGCTGGTGGGGGCCACCTACTTCCAGGCCATCAATCGGGCCCGCATCGCCTCCCTGCTCACCGGTGGCAAGCTGGTGCTGATCGGCGGTTTCTTGTGGGGATTCTCGACCCTGTGGGGCGTGCCCGGGGTCTGGCTGGCATTGCCAACGTGCAGCTCATTGCTGGTGTTGGTGATGTGGCGGGCGATGCGTCGGGAGTCCGGCGCCCACGCGCTGGCCGGATAGGTAATCAGGTTCGACGTGCAGATAGCAGACAGGCAGCCATGGGCTGCCTGTTTTGTTAGAGGATGTTTTGTTAACGGGCTCTGCCGATTCAGGGCTTGAAGGCACCGATAAAGATGGCGGGATCGACCCGGGTGTCGTTGAGGCTGACGTTCCAGTGCATATGGGGGCCGGTAGCGCGGCCGGTCGAACCGACTCGCCCGACGATGCCGCCACGCGGCAGGTTCTGGCCGAGCTTCACATCGATCTTCGACATGTGGCAGAACATGCTGATGAGCCCCTGACCGTGGTCGACAAAGACGGTATTGCCATTGAAGAAGTAGTTACCGATCAGGATCACCTTGCCTGCGGCGGGGGACTTGATCGGGGTGCCGGCGCCGACAGCGAAGTCGAGGCCGGAGTGGGGGTTGCGCTCCTCGCCATTGAAGAAGCGACGCAGGCCAAACGGGCTGGAGAGGGGGCCGTTGACCGGCTTGTCGAACATCAGGTTGCTCGGCTGGTTGGGGCTGAAGGTCTGGTAAGCCCGGGTCTGCTCCGCCAGCTCGCGGTTGATACGTGTCATATCCTCGGCGAGCGGATTGACCTGACGGCTGTTCTTGAGCTTGATGTGCTGCTCGCGGTAGTGCTTGGGGGTCACGGTGAAGCCGAGAATACGGCCATCACCTGTGGTCAGCTGCTGGGCCCCAAGCGGGTTTTTGAGAGAGATGCCGACGATGGCGATCCACTGGTTGTCTTCGCGCACCACCAGCACGGGTTTGTCGTGATAGCGGGCCGTGGGTGCAGTGGCAGATGCGCCAAGAGGGATCACCGCAACGCCACCCGGCACCGGATGGTTGAGCAGGCGACTGATAAAACCCTCGGCCAGGGCTGACTGGCTGGCCAGTAACAACAACAGACAACACACAACTCTCATGACGATACACTCGATGTTAAAACGCCCGGGATGGCGGGATGACAACCCCCTATCCGGCATTCGTCGATCACTAAAGGGTGACCACGACATGCTGGCCATGACAGACGCGGCTGGGGGAGGGAGCAGATTGTGCCTCGTTATGGTCGGGGCAGCCAGAGGCGAGGCGTGGCTGACGCCCCTTTTGTGCATAGCTGCGTCAGGTTTTATGTCGTGGTCGGGTTGCTTCGCCATTGAGTCGCCCCCGCCCTGGCTCTAGAATCGGCTTCCGGCACTGATGCCACCGACACTCCGAGGAGACGATATGAACGGATTACCCCCTTTGCGCACCACACCGGCCCGGTACACGACAGGTCGTGGCTGGCTCTGGGTTCGCAGCGGGTTCGATATCTTCAACAAGGGGATGGGGATCAGCGTGGCCATGGTGCTGGTCTGGTTTATGGTGGGCATGCTGCTGGAGCAACTGCCGGCGGGTGGCCTTATCTCCCAGCTGCTCTACATGGTGTGGGGCGCGGGTTGGGTGGCGGTCGCCGCTCGGGGTTATCGGGGGGAGCCGCTGCAGTTTGCCGATCTCTTCGCCGGTTTTCGCCACAAGTTGACCCCGCTGATGCTAGGCGGTCTGCTGGTGTTGCTGCTGTTTAGCCTGGTTGGCCTTGTCTGTCTCGGTCTGCTCTCCATGTGGGGGCTGCTCCCGCTGCTGACGCAGGATCCCGAGAGCATGGTGGTCTCAGCCAGCCAGTTGCAACAACTGCTGCTGGTGTTGCTGGTGGGGATGCTGCTCATCATTCCTGTGCTGATGGGGGTCACCTTTGCTCCTGCGCTGATCTACCACCACGATATCGGCATCATCCAGGCGGTACGGCTGAGCTTCTTCGGCTGCTGGCGCAATATGTGGCCCTTCTTCTGGTGGGGGCTGCTCTCAGCCATGTTGTTGCTGTTTGGCGCTGTGCTGTTGCTGGTAGGTCTGCTGGTGGTGATCCCGGCGCTCAACTACTCCATCTATGTGGCTTATCGGGATATTTTCCTCGACGAGAGTGCGCAGCCGGAAGCGCCGCACTCAGAACCATTCGGATTTGAAGCCTGATCAAGGGATCAGAGTGAAGAAGGGGCCCGCAGCGGCCCCTTCTTCATGATCGGGTTTGAGGTGTGCTCACTCCTGCCAGATGGGATCCGCCGCCATGCGGGCCAGCAGAAAATCGAGGAAGCTGCGCAGCAGTGGCGACATCTGCTTGCGGGTGGCATATACCCCGTAGACCCCGAGCCGCTTGGGCTGCCAGTCGGTCAGCAGGGGCACCAGTTCCCCGCGCTCCAGATAGGGTTGTGCCGAGTAGCGGGGTTGCAGGCTGATCCCTGCGCCTTCCAGCGTTGCTTCCAGCAGCAGGTTGGAGATATTGGCGCTCAGGTTACCACTGACCGGCACTGACTCGGGACCGTCCGGTCCATTGAACTCCCACAGGCTCTTGCCAAAGTAGGTGTAGGTGAGGCAGTTGTGCAGCGCCAAATCCTGCACCTTGTGTGGCATCGGATGACGGGCCAGATAGGCCGGGCTGGCACAGACTACCGAGTGGCAGGTGCCGAGACGGCGCGCCACCAGATTGGGGTCGAGGTCGTTGGTGATGCGCACCGCCAGATCGATCCGCTCCTCTACCAGATTGACGGTTCTGTCGAGCAGCAGAATGTCGATGGCCGTCCCCGGGTATTGCGCCAGATAGTCGTTGGCAGCCCCGACCAGCAGCGCTTCTGACAGGGAGTAGCTGCTGGTGATCCGCAGTTGTCCCTTGGGGGCGTCATCCCCCTTCACGGCGATCTGCTCCATCTCTTCGCCGAGTGCCAGCATGGCGCGGGCTCGGTTCAGCGCCTCCTCTCCTGGCCCTGTCAGGCTCAGACGACGGGTGGTGCGGTGCAGCAGGCGGGCACCCATCCAGCTCTCCAGCTCGGCCAGATAGCGCGACACCATGGCGCGCGACATATCCAGTTTCTCTCCGGCGCCGCTCAGGCTCCCTTGTTCGACTACGCTGACAAAGACCCGCAAGGCGGTCAGTCGATCCATGTCTGGCTCTCTATATGTTCGATGTGTGCAACAGTGATGCGCTTTTTATGCTGTATTTGCACCTTAAGTGATCCAATACACTGTGTCCATCAAATGAACCCCCGAATACTTAATGAGGAATAGATGATGAACAACACCCTGATCCGCAACCTGACTCTGGCGACCACCCTGCTGAGTGGCGCCGCACTGGCCGCCCCCCTGAGCGTGACCGTCTACAACCCTGGCGAGAAGGCGATCTTCCCGGTCTCCTCCTCACTGGTGACCGGTGACAAAGAGGCCATCCTGATCGATGCCCAATTCGATGTGCAAAATGGTCAGGCGCTGGTCGACATGATCAAGAAGAGTGGCAAGAAGCTGACCACTGTCTATATCAGTGCCGGTGACCCCGACTTCTACTTCGGTCTGGAGCCGGTCATGGCGGCGTTCCCGGATGTCAAAGTGCTGGCCGACCAGCATGTGGTTGACCATATCAACCAGACCAAGGATGCCAAGCTGAGCTACTGGAGCCCGATCCTCGGCAAGGGCGCACCGAAGAGCTTGACCGTGCCGCAAGTGATGACCGCCAGCCACCTGACGCTGGATGGCGAGAAGATTGAAATCAAAGAGATGAATACCCCGAATGCCTACCTCTGGGCCCCTTCCATCAAGACTGCTTTTGGTGGTGTGCCGGTCTACCACGGGGTGCATGTCTGGATGGCGGACAGCCAGACCAAGGCGGCTCGCAGCAACTGGGTCAAGGCGCTGGATAACCTGCTGGCCCTGAAACCCGAGCGCGTGGTACCGGGCCACTTCCTGGGCACGGCTCCCAAAGGCACTGCTGCTGTGAGCTTTACCCGTGACTATGTAGAGCGTTTCGAACAGGAGCTGGCCAAGGCGAAAAACTCCGGTGAGCTGATTGAGGCTCTGAAGAAGGCCTATCCGGCACTGCCGGTTGACGATGGTCTGGCCATCGGTGCCAAGGTCAATACCGGCGAGATGAAGTGGTAAGTCACTGAGCCTGCTTTCCCTGTGTTTTTTTACCGGGCCTAAGGGCCCGGTTTTTTATCCGAGATCGAAGTGAGAATGAAGATGAGCGAACAACAAACCACCCTCCATTATGTCTATGACCCCCTCTGTGGCTGGTGCTACGGTGCCGCCCCCCTGTTGCAGGCGGCAGCAACTATTGCCGGACTCAAGATCGAGCTGCATGCGGGCGGTCTCTGGCTGGGTAGTCGCCGTCAGCCGATGGGCGAGGCATTGCGTGATTATGTGCGCCCCCATGATCAGCGGATCGAAGCGCTGACCGGCCAGCATTTTGGCGAACGCTACTTTAACGAACTGCTGCTGCGGGAAGGCTGTCTGCTGGACTCCGAGCCGCCGATCCGTGCGGTTTTGGCCGTCACGGCGTTGGGGGGCGATGGCCTGGTCATGTTGCACCGGATCCAGCAATCCCACTATCGGGACGGGATCTGGATTGGTGAGCCGGCATTTCTCGCCACGCTGGCGGCAGAGCAGGGGATTGCAGCCGAAGCATTCCAGCAATCCTATCTGCAGGCGCCCTTGCTGCAACATCTGGCAGATAGCCAGGGCTGGATGAAACGGCTGGGCGGTCAGGGTTATCCCACCTTTGGGTTGATGCACAAGGGGCGGGTCACGCCTGTACGGGTTGCCGATTTTCTGGGGGAGCCGGATGCTCTGAGCACGCATCTGCTGGCTCTAATGACATGATGGCTGTTATTTGAACACGAGACCGCTTCAGGAAAGGTGTCCAGGGCCGATAGGCAAACAATCACAGAAACGGTATGAAATCCTTCTGTTTTCCGGGTACAGGCTATGCTCTATATGACCATTCCCGGTGGATGTTGCGGGAGTGAAGACTCATTTCAAGGAAGCCCTTATATGTTCAAAAACATGTCCATCGGCCAGAAACTGAGTGCCGGATTTGCCATCCTGGCCTTGTTGGTACTGGGCTTGGCCTGGTTTTCAATCAGCCAGCTGGCAAAGCTCTATGGTGATACCGAAACCATCACGGGTAATTTACTGCCTTCTACTCGTCTGGCGAGCCAGATGCATGTTGCCGTGCTGGATGCGCGTCGTTCAGAGTTGGCCCAGGTCATCGGTGGCCTGAACAAGGATGAGCAAGAGGTAAGCGATCGCACCCTGACCTTCAATAAGGCCAAGCAGGAATTTGAGCAAGCAGCCCAAAAATATGGTGCTTTACCTTTCACTACTGGTGAAGAGAAGCAGGTTTATGAGCAGGTGGTTGCGGCGGGGGCCAAGTATTTTTCGGTACATGACCAGCTGTTAAATGCCTTTGCTGCTGGCGATCTGGATAAAGTCAGAAGTCTGCGCAAAAACGAGACTCGTGCCGCATTGGAAGAGGTTGGTGCCAAGTCTTATCGTTTGCGGGAGATCAATAACGAGATTGCCGATGAGATGGTGAAAGACATTGCGGCCATGTATAGCAATGCCAGAACCATGAGCATTATTGTCAGCCTGGTGACGCTGGCTTTTGTGGTGGTGATTGCCTGGCTGTTGACCGCCCAGATCCGCAATCCGGTGATGGCCCTGCTGGAGCAGACCCGCCGTGTCTCCTCCGGTGATCTTACCTCCCGCATCGATATGCAACAGTTCAACAATGATGAACTGGGGACTCTTGCCAAAGGGTTTGGCGAGATGCAGACCAATTTGCGTACCCTGGTCAGTGAAGTCTCGGGCTCAGTGGTGCAACTGAGTTCGGCCACCGAAGAGATGAGCTCGGTAGCAAGGCAGTCAGCGGCCAACATGAGTGCCCAGCAGCATGAACTTAATCAGCTGGCAACCGCGATGAACGAGATGCAGGCTACGGTTCAGGAGGTTTCTCGCAACACCAGCGATGCCGCCAGTGCCGCCACCTCGGCCAGCGAAACAGCAGAGATTGGGGCCAAGACTGTTAATGACTCTATTTTGCGCATCGAGCGGGTGGCGGGGGCCATCGAGAGCACTGCAGTGGTGATCCGCCAACTGGGCGATGATAGCCGCAATATCGGCATGGTGCTGGAGGTGATCCGCGGCATTGCCGAACAGACCAACCTGCTGGCATTGAACGCGGCGATTGAAGCGGCCCGGGCCGGTGAGCAGGGACGGGGTTTTGCGGTGGTGGCTGATGAGGTGCGTACTCTGGCCAAACGAACCCAGGACTCCACCTCCCAGATCAATACCATCATTGCCGAGTTGCAGCAGCGTGCCGAACAGGCGGGCAGTACCATGCAACAGAGTCAGGAGCTGATGAACACCACGGTAGCTACCGCGCGGGAAGCGGGCGAGTCTATCTCCCAGATCAGTGGCTCGGTCAGCAGCATCTCCCACATGAACATCCAGATTGCAACGGCCACCGAAGAGCAGGGCGCGGTGAGCGAGGAGCTCAACCGTAACGTGGTCAATATCAGTCATGCTTCCGAAGAGGTGGCCGCCGGTGCCACCCAGATGGCTCAGGCGTGCAACGAGTTGAACCACCTGGCTACCCAACTGCAGGATATGGTGCGCCGTTTCAGGGTGTAATCCATCGGCGAGTCAAACAGCCTGATTACCGCGAGGTGATCGGGCTTTTCTGTTTTGGAGGGGCAGCCAGAGAGGCTCACTGCAAGTGGATGACTTGTCCCGCCGGACGATATTGTGCATGCTGATGGCCCATTTTCCAGGCAGGACTCTTGCTGTATGAATCTTCGCGATCTCGAATATCTGGTGGCGCTGGATGAGGAAAAACATTTTCGCAAAGCCGCTGAACGCTGCTTTGTCAGTCAACCCACCCTGAGCGGCCAGCTGCGCAAGCTGGAAGATGAACTCGGGGTCATTCTGATCGAACGTACCTCGCGCAAGGTGCTGTTTACTCCGGCTGGCGATGCCATGGCCCATCAGGCGCGTCGGGTGCTCAAGGAGGTGCGCGAGCTCAAGAGCATCGGTCAGCACTTCTCCGAGCCGATGTCAGGGGAGATCCATATCGGTTTTATTCCGACCGTGGGCCCCTACCTGTTGCCCCGCATTATCCAGACCCTGCGTGAGCGTTTTCCCCAGCTGGAGTTCTATCTCTATGAGGAGCAGACCCAAACCCTGCTCAAACGGCTGGAAGAGGGGGAGCTGGATTGCGTCATTCTGGCCGAGATGCCTGGGATGGAGGGGTTTGGTTCAATCCAGCTCTATCATGAGCCGATGTGGTTGGCGGTGCCTTGCCATCACCCCGAAGCACAGGCCAGACAAGTGCCACTCGGCAATCTCAAGGGCAAGAAATTGCTGATGCTGGCCGATGGCCACTGTTTGCGGGATCAGGCGATGGGCTTCTGTTTCGCTGGCGGGATAGGTGAGGATCAACGCTTCAAGGGGACTAGTCTCGAGACGCTGCGCAACATGGTGGCCGCCGGTAGCGGCATGACCCTGGTGCCAAAGCTGGCCGTACCCGCCGATCATGATGAGGGAGGGGTGAGCTATCGTCCTGTGGTTGACCCTGTGCCGGGTCGTACCATCTCGCTGCTCTATCGCCACTACTCGGTACGTCGCCCCTGTTTCAACGAGCTGGCCGCCTCGATCTCCACGCTGATGAGCAAGCAGTTGGCCCAATAAAAAAACCGGCAGCCAAGGCTGCCGGTTTTGTTGCTGCCGCGAGAGCAGCTTAGAAGATATCGTCGGTAGAGACAGGCCCTTCCACATCGGGGTTGTCGCCACCGTAGACCTGATTGCCGTCCGAACTGGGCGCGGCGTAACGGGTCGGCTCGGTCCCTTCCTTGAAGTATTCGTCGGTTCCGCCACTGGTCGCCAGCAGTCCGGTTTCGCTGTCAATCTTCACCGTCATGATCCCTTCGGGAACCGGCATCTTGTGCTCCGGCTGCTTTTTGAGGGCGACTTTCATGAAGTCGATCCAGATAGGCTGTGCAGCGCCACCACCAAACTCGGCACGGCCAAGGCCACGCTGGTGGTTGTCAAAACCGATCCAGGAAGTAGCTACGATGTCCGGGGTATAGCCGGAGAACCAGGCATCCCGCGATTCGTTGGTGGTACCGGTTTTGCCGGAGATATCGTGACGTTTCAGGTCACGGGCTGCACGCCAGCCGGTACCACGCCAGCCGTTGCCACCCCAGATGGCTGTGCTCAAGGTGTCGGTGATCAGGAACGCGCTCTGGGCACTGATGGTATGCGGGGCGATGGTTGGCGCGAGAGGGGTCTGCGTGCCATCTTGTGCTGCGCCATCAACAGTTGGCTCCGGCAGTGTGCTCTGCTCGGACGCCGTCTGCTGTTCGCAATTGTTGCAGGCAATGGCAGGATTGGCCTGATAGAGGGTGTTCTCCAGGCTGTCGGTGACTTTGTCGATGAAGTATGGGGTCACCAGGAAGCCACCGTTGGCCAGTACCGAGTAACCACGCACCACCTCGAGGGGGGTAAATTCGGCTGCGCCCAGCGCCAGTGACTCATGGGGCGAGATGAAGTCGCGGGGGAAGCCAAAGCGTGTCAGACCGTCGATATAGGTATCCAGACCGATGGCGCGCATCAGTCGAACCGACATCACGTTCTTGGACTTGGCCAAACCCAGACGCAGCGGGGTGGGGCCATCATAAACGGCCGGGGAGTTCTTGGGCTGCCACATGGGCCCTTTTGACGGATCCCACTGGTTGATTGGCGCATCGTTGATGAGCGACGCCAGGGTATAGCCGTGCTCCAGCGCGGTCGCATAGAGGAAAGGCTTGATATTTGAACCGATCTGGCGACGCGCCTGATCGACCCGGTTGAATTTGGATAGTTCGAAGCTGAAGCCGCCAACTACTGCTTCCAGCGCGCCATTTTTCGGGTTCATGGCAACCAGCGCGGCGTTGACGTCCGGGATTTGGGCCAGCAGCAACTCTTCGCCCTCTTCCCGCACCCAGATCTGGGCGCCGACTTTCAGTACATCGCGTGCCGATTTCGGGGCATAGCTTTGGCGGTCGTCGGTAATAAAGGAGCGAGCCCATTTAATGCCGTTCCAGCCCAGCTCTGCTTCCTTGCCATTTTTAAGTACCAGTGTGGCGCTACGGTCACCGAGCTTGGTAACTACGGCCGCCATCAGCGGATCATAAGTGGGTTGCTTGCCAAGGTGGGCCACGATCTGCTCGTAATCCCAAGCTGTTTCGCCTGCCTTCCACAACTGGGCCGTCGGGCCACGATAGCCGTGACGCATATCGTAGGCAAAGACGCCATCCAGCAGAGCCTGTCTGGCGGCCCTTTGGCGTTCGGCAGAGACGGTAGTGTAGACGTGCAGGCCCATGGTGTAGGCATCTTCACCAAACTGCTCTACCATCTTCTGGCGTACCATTTCACCCAGATAGGGAGCGTGCAGGGTCACTTCGGCGCCGTGAAAACGGGCCTTGATCGGCATTTTGGACGCTTCGTCAAACTGGGCCTGGGTGATCTTGCCGGTCTCCAGCATCCGACCAAGCACAACGTTGCGGCGCGCAAAGGCGCGCTCGGGGGATCGGATGGGGTTGAGCATGGAGGGGGCTTTGGGCAGACCTGCAATGATGGCGATCTCGTCCAGCCCCAGATCCTTGACCTCTTTACCAAAATAAACCTGAGCCGCAGCACCGATCCCGAAGGAGCGATAACCGAGAGGGATCTTGTTGAGGTACAGTTCGAGGATCTCGTCTTTTGAGAGATTCTGCTCGATCCGCCAGGCCAGGAAGACCTCCTTTATCTTGCGGATGATGGTTTTCTCATTGCTCAGGAAGAAGTTGCGTGCAACCTGCTGGGTAATGGTGCTGGCACCCTGACGGGCATGACCTGATACGGCCCAGACGGAGGCGGCGCGAATGATGCCGATGGGGTCAATGCCGGGGTGCTCGTAGAAGCGGGCATCTTCGGTTGCCAGTACGGCATCGATTATTGGTTGGGGGATTTCATCCAAGCGCAACGGAATGCGACGGATTTCACCATATTGGGCGATCAATTCCCCATCTCGGCTGTAGACCCTCATCGGGGTTGCCAGTTTGACATCACGCAGTGCGGTGACATCGGGCAGTTGGGGTTTGATATAGAAGTAGATACCGATGAGGCTGGCAACACCCAGCACAGCACCCAGCATCATGACAATAAACAGGCGAACGAGCCATTTCAGCATGGAAGAACTACCAATCGTCTTAAATTTAGCCAACGGGCGCAGAGTATAGCCCTTTTGCCATCTGGAATTCGAGGTTTTCCTGTGGCAAGTCACCCATCGACAGGATGCGAGAGGTTAGCACTACAGTGAGCAATAACCAAGGTGCCTCCCTTTATCTCAAGAAAGCGAGGTGGGTCACTTTTCGGTATAAACTTTATGACATTGATAGTTAGAGCATTTAGGATGGATCAAGCTCTCATCTGATTAGAGTGTCCTACACTCAATTCAGGTATAAAACCCAATAACGCATGGATGTGTATATGTTTGGGCTATTTAATAAGGGATCCCTCCTCCCCCTGGTGGGCATTGATTTCGGTAGCCAGACCATCAAGGCCGTTACCCTCACTGGTCGTCCCGGCAAGCTTCATATTGAATCTGTTGCCGAGGTCGCCACCCCGAAAGGTACGCTGGTTGATTACCAGCTACAGGATATCGAGCGGGTCAGCCCATCTTTGAAAACCCTCAAGCGCCTTATCTCTGGCCACAGCGATTATGCCGCGACAGCGGTGACTGGTTCCAATGTGATCACCAAGGTCATCCAGATTGATGCTCGCCTTGGTGACAAGGAGCTGGAGAGTCAGGTGCAGCTGGAGGCCGAACAGATCATTCCCTTTCCCCTCGATGAAGTCAGCCTCGATTTTGAGGTGCTGGACACCAGCGCCAGTGAAGATCGTCAGGATGTCCTGTTGAGCGCAGCCCGTACTGAGAGCGTCAATGGCCGGGTCAGCGCTCTCGCTGAGGCTGGCATTGCCGTCAAGGTAGTGGATGTGGGAGCCCATGCCTTGGGGCGGGCCGTTGTGGCCTGTTTGCCCGAGTTGCAGGAGAGTGAGCGACCGATCGGGGTGATCGACATCGGTGCCAGTGCCATGACCTTCGCGGCGCTGGTCAAGGGAGAGGTGATCTACTCCCGCTTGCAAAACTTCGGCGGCGATCAGTACAGCCAGGCGCTCTCCTCCTTTTATGGCATGACGCTGGATGAGGCTGAGCAGGCTAAAACCAAAGGTACCTTGCCTGTTGACCATGAGCTGGATGTGCTGATGCCCCACATCAACTCGCTGCTGCAGCAAGTGCGGCGCAATATCCAGCTGTTTTGCAGTTCATCCGGTTATCGCGACATCGCAAAACTGGTGCTGACGGGGGGAGGCAGTCTGCTACCCGGTTTGTTGGTACAGGTAAAAGAAGAGGTCAATTGCGAGGTGTTGCACCCGGATCTGTTCGCCCTGTTTGGCAAACCGAAAGGAGAGGCCGAGCTGGTACATGGCGCTAAATATATGACGGCATTCGGGTTGGCTCTGAGGAGTTTTACACCATGTCAAATATAAACCTTCTCCCCTGGCGCGAGGCTCGTGCTCAGCGGCAAAAGAAACAGTTTGGTGCCCTGCTCGGGCTTTTCGTGTTGGTCACTGTCGCACTGAGCCTCTTTGCCAACTGGCTGGTCGAGCGTCAGATTGCCGCCCAGCAGCAGCGTAATCAGCGTCTGGTTCAGGAGATGACCATCCTGGATGCACAACTGGGAGAAATCCGCCTGCTTAAAGAACGTCGCAAGGAGCTGATCGATCGGATGCAACTCATCGAACATCTCCAAATGCGTCGAAATGTGCCCGTTCGTCTTTTCAACCAGTTGCCCTCTCTGGTACCCAATGGGGTTTACCTCAATACCCTCTCGTTGCAGAACAATATTATCGATGTCAACGGCAAGACAGAAGCTTATGGTCGAGTTGCCAGCATGATGCGTCGAATCGATGGTTCCGGCTGGCTGGGACAGTCGAAAATAAGCACCATTTTTGCAGCGGAGGTCGCGCCGGTATCGTTGAGTCAATTCTCGATGATGTTCCTGATTGCCAATAATACCGCGGCTGCCGGGGATATGGCCAAGGAGAGCAAATGAACCTTCAGCAACTCAACGAGCTTGATCTGAATGACATCGCGAGCTGGCCAAAATGGGCGAAAGCTGTCTTTATCCTGCTGTGCTGTGTGTTGACTGGTGGCGCTATTTATTACTACGTGATTGCCAATTCCTTAGGCAATCTGACCAAAGAGAGCGCCAGAGAGACGGAGCTTAAAGGCCAGTTTGAAAGCAAGGCGATGCTGGCAGCCAATTTGGGCGCCTACAAGGCACAAATGATCCAGCTCGAGCAACTGGTCGATACCCAGCTCAAGCAGTTGCCCAATACCCATGAGGTCGCCGGTTTGCTGGACGATATCAGTTTTATTGCCACCGATAATGGCTTGAAACTCAATCGCATCAACTGGGAACCTGAGGTCAAGCACGAGTTTTCTACCGAATTGCCCATGCGGATCGAGGTAGTAGGTAATTATCATCAGATCGGCAAGTTTACGGCAGATATGGCAGCCCTGCCTCGTATCGTCATACTCGACTCCTTTACCTTGAGTCAGAGCAAGGATGAGGGAGACCTGATTGCTATGTCGATGCTGGCCAAAACCTACAAGTACAACGGTAAAACAGTGGAGCAGAAACAATGAGACGCATCTGCTGGTTGTTACCTGCCCTCTTGCTGACGGCCTGTGGTGGTCAGGAGGAGATGGATTCCTATATTGCCGAAACAAAGGCAAGACCCCCTGTACCTATTGAACCCTTACCCCAGTTGAAGCCGTTTTCCCCCATGCACTATCAACAACGCGATCTGCGTAGTCCCTTCATGATGCCGCAACCAGAAGCAAGTGTCGGGCGCGCGAATAGTGCCCAGGTGAAGCCTGATTGCGCACAGGTTATGATGGACAGAGAAAAAGAGGTATTGGAAAACTACTCTCTCGCCAGCTTGTCAATGCACGGCTCCTTGGGAAAGGCCGGGCAGTTGTGGGCCCTGATCAGCACACCTGATGGAAAATCAATACGGGTCGGGCTCAACCAGTATATGGGGCTCGATCAGGGTAGAGTCATCAAGATTACTCCTACGGCAGTGGATTTACTGGAAACCATTCCGGACGGGAAGGGGTGCTGGGTAACAAGAGAAACCCAGTTGGCGATGGCCAATATGCAAGAAAAACAATAATCAGGGACGAACAGCAATGAGAACAACCATAGACAGTGTAACAAAAGTGGCTTTGCTGTTTTGCGCCAGTGCCTTTGGTCAGGCGTGGGCAGTGGCAACCTTGCAAGAGATAAAAGTTAATCCATTGCTGGCAGACCAGTTGCAACTGGAGCTCAGCTTCAGCGAGCCTGTGAGTGGCTTTACCGATCGTCTCTCCTATAAACCTAACCAGCTCCTGCTGCATGTCCCCGGTGCTGTGGGTGCACTCAAGGTGAACCCGCTGCCTATTCAGCGTCAGGGAGTAGACAACATCAAGGTGGAAGGGAAGGGAGCTGGCCTTGATATCAAGATTGCTCTCGATCAGCTGGCTCCCTATCAGGTGCAGCAACAGGGTAACAAATTGCTGGTTTCCCTTGGTGAAGGGACCTCATCAGCTCTGATTAATGGCGAAAGCGCCCTGATTGCACCAGCCGCAACGGCTTCCTCAGCCATGGTGGCCACTCCAGCTCCTTCGGCACTGCTCAATTCTCAGGTTGTTGCCAAGTCAATGCCTGTTGCACCGGTAACCCCTCCTGTTGCGACGCCTGCTGCCAGCAAACCACTGCTCGGCAGCTATCAAAACAGTGGCAGTGGAGCCTATTTCAACTCGGTGACCGGGGTGGATTTTCGTCGTGGCAAGGATGGTCAGGGGGAGTTTCTGGTCACACTTGACAACAGCTCGGCTGCCGTCGATGTGAGCAGCCGCGGTCAAACTGTGCTGGCCAAGTTTCATGGTACTCGCGTGCCTGATGGTTTGCTTAATCTGATCAATGTGCAGGATTTTGCGACACCGGTCTCTCAGGTTGAGGTGTCCCGGCAGGGCAACGATACCCTGTTTGAGCTGTCGGTTAATGGCCAGTTTGATTACCGTTACGATCAGGCTGATAAACTGTTCATTATCGAAGTGAAAAAACGCACGGCGGCATCTGCGTCTTCAAAGCAGTATCAGGGCAAGCCCATCTCATTGAACTTCCAGGATATCCCGGTTAGAACCGTGTTGCAGCTTATCGCTGACTTCAACAACCTCAATCTGGTTACTACCGATTCTGTGGCAGGCAATCTGACACTACGTCTGGATGGCGTGCCCTGGGAGCAGGCGCTCGACATCATTTTAAAAGTGCGCGGTCTGGATAAGCGGCTTGATAACAACATCCTGCTGGTTGCTCCGGCTGAAGAGATTGCGGCACGGGAGAAACAGCAGCTGGAGAGCCGGAATCAGGTGGCTGATTTGGCCCAGTTATATACCGAATATATGCAGATCAACTATGCAAAAGCATCCGAAGTGGCTGCTCTGCTCTCATCCGAGAGTACCAAGTTGCTATCGCCACGTGGCGCGGTGAGTGTGGATGAACGGACCAACGTGCTGGTTGTGAAGGATACGGCTGAGGTTATCAGCAGTATCAAGCGGATGCTGGATATTCTGGATATCCCGGTCAAGCAGGTGGTGATCGAAGCGCGTATGGTGACCATCGATGACGGTTTCGATGAAGCGCTCGGGGTACGTTGGGGAGTGACCAAGAACGATGGTCACGGCAACAGCACTTCAGGCTCTATTGAAGGGAATGATTCGTCCGGTAATAACGACGGTAGTTCAACGATTACCAGACCCTCGGTCGATAATCGGATGAACGTCAATCTGCCGGTGACCAATGCTGCCGGTACCTTGGCATTCCAGGTTGCCCGTCTGGCCGATGGAACCCTGCTTGACCTTGAATTGTCTGCGCTGGAAAAAGAGAGCAAGGCCGAGATTATCGCCAGTCCGCGGGTGACCACTGCGAACCAGAAACCGGCGTTGATCGAACAGGGTACCGAGATCCCCTATGTGGAGTCCTCTTCCAGTGGTGCAACCTCGGTCACCTTCAAGAAGGCGGTACTGAGCTTGAAAGTCACGCCGCAGATCACCCCTGACAACCGGGTGATCCTCGACCTGACCGTGACCCAGGATACCAAGGGCGAAACCGTACCGACCGGTACCGGTGATGCAGTCTCCATCAACGCCCAGTCCATCACGACGCAGGTACTGGTTAACAATGGCGAGACACTGGTGCTGGGCGGCATCTATCAGCAGACTATCAAAAGCGATGTGACCAAGGTGCCCTTGCTGGGTGATATCCCCGGATTGGGCGCCCTGTTCCGCAAGACCACCAGCGAGAACAAAAAGCGTGAACTGCTTATTTTCGTGACCCCCAAGATAGTCACCGACGCCTTCTGAAGGCTTTACATGTGAAGGTAAAACACATATAACCTTACGCCCCAATGAGGCTGGGGCGTAAGGGCTGCGGTTGCCAGTCCCGATATCTATTGAGATAATCCCCCTCCTGATCCATCGCAAGATAAGGTTCATAGGTACCCCGATCCAGTATTTATCGGGGTCGTACAGTTTGTAATTACTAACGAAAAAACATGGCTGAGAAACGCAATATTTTCCTGATAGGTCCCATGGGTGCGGGCAAGAGCACCATAGGTAGACATCTGGCAGAACAACTGCATATGGAGTTTTTCGACTCAGATCATGAGATTGAGCGCCGCAGTGGTGCTGATATCGGCTGGGTGTTTGATGTTGAAGGCGAAGAGGGTTTCCGTATTCGCGAAGAGAAGGTGATCAGCGAATTGTCTGAGCAGCAGGGTATCGTGCTGGCAACCGGTGGTGGAGCCATCAAGAGCCGGGAAACCCGCAACAAGTTGTCTGCTCGTGGCATCGTGGTCTACCTCGAAACCACCATTGAAAAGCAGTTGGCGCGTACACAGCGAGACAAACGCCGTCCTCTGCTACAGACTGAAGAGCCGCCGCGTGAGGTGCTGGAACGTCTGGCACAAGAGCGCAACGCCCTGTATGAAGAAGTGGCTGACTTTGTTATCCAGACAGATGATCAAAGCGCAAAGATCGTTGCCAATCAGATTGTGAAGCTGATCGGTATGTAATCAAGAGGACGTCCATGGAACGGTTGAAGGTTGAACTGGGTGAGCGCAGCTATCCCATCGAGATAGCTGCCGGTTTGCTACAGCACCCCGAGGTGCTGGCAGCAAGCATCAAGGGCAGGCGGGTGATGATAGTGACCAATACGGTCGTCGCCCCGCTCTATCTTGAGAAAGTGACTTCCCTGCTGGCGGATTTTCAGGTGGAACACCTTGTTCTGCCCGACGGCGAGGCGTACAAGAACCTGGCGACCTTTGAGCAGATCATGTCTGCTCTGCTTGAAACCAACCATGGGCGCGATACGACACTGATCGCTCTGGGGGGCGGCGTGATCGGGGATGTGGTGGGCTTTGCGGCAGCAAGCTATCAACGTGGCATTCCTTTTATCCAGATCCCGACCACTCTGCTCTCCCAGGTTGACTCCTCTGTTGGCGGTAAAACCGCGGTCAACCACCTCCTCGGCAAGAACATGATTGGGGCTTTTTATCAGCCCAAACAAGTTGTTATCGATACCGAATGTCTGAGTACCTTGCCAGCCCGCGAATTTGCCGCAGGGATGGCCGAGGTGATCAAGTACGGCATCATTTGGGATGCTGATTTCTTCAGCTGGCTGGAGCAGAACATGGTGCGTCTGCAACAGCTGGAACCTGCCGCGCTGGCCTACGCCATCAAACGCTGCTGCGAGATCAAAGCCGATGTGGTCGGTCAGGATGAGACCGAGCACGGCGTCCGTGCGCTGCTCAATCTGGGCCACACCTTTGGTCATGCCATCGAGGCCGAGCAGGGGTATGGCAACTGGCTGCATGGTGAAGCGGTATCCGCCGGCACCATGCTGGCAGCCTGGACTGCGCAGGCCCGTGGCGATATGAGCGAAGCGGACGTCGCGCGAGTGCGCGCCCTGCTGCTGGCCGCCAATCTGCCCATTCATGCGCCTGCCGAGATGGATTTCGCCGCCTTTATTCGCCATATGCGCCGTGACAAGAAGGTGCTTGAAGGCAAGCTGCGTCTGGTGTTGCCGGTTGGCATCGGCCATGCGCAGGTGGTGGGGGATGTGTCCGATGCCGAGTTGCTGGCGGTGATCGAGTCTGGTCGTGACGAATAAACTGCTAAAACTTCCTTCCCAGCGGCAGCTGGTTGACCGGCTGCTGCATCTGATTGAATTCAATCACCCTTTCATTTTTCTCTCCGGTAAACCCGGTTGTGGTCGCGGTACCCTGTGCGAATCCCTGCTCGGCGTGTTGCCGGAAAAAGTGCGGGTGGTGAGCCTGATCGGCACGCCTGCCATGAAGATGGTGGATGTGCGTCAACTGTTGCTGCCCCAGGTGGTGGCACGTCCCCTATTCAACCCGCAGGATGCCCTTGCTGATAGTTTCTTTCGCATGCTGGAAGGGGGCAAGCCTGCCACCCTGTTGCTGCTGATAGAGCGGGCCGACCTGTTACCGGCTGAACTGCTGGGAGAGTTGTGGACCATCAGCCGTCACAACGATACCCTGGCGGCGCCCCATCAGCTGGCCATTATCGTCTCGGGCAGTGACGTCTGGTGTCGTACCCAACGGCCGCAGCTCAAAGGGCGAGCCATGCCAGCCCTTGAGCTGGAAGTGCCGCCACTGAGCCCGCCGGAGCAGCGCATCTTCTTGTATGAAAAAGCCAAAGAGCTCAAGATCCCGGCGGCTCTCCTGCCCAAGCTGCAAGTGGAAGAGATCCTGAAAACGGCGAATGGACATCCGGCCACCATCATGCAGTCACTGGAGGATATCATGACCGACAGAAGGCCCAAGAAGCGTCAGGCGGAGTTGCCTGTCAAGAAGATTGCCACCGCTATCGCGTTGGTCGCTGGCGGGCTGCTGGCGTTGAGCTACCTGCTGCCTGCGCTGTTTGACAATGAAAGCAAACCGGCGCTGCAGGATCCTGCGCAGAACACGGCATTGCCGATCCCGGTAGCGGGAGGCGATCCCCTCACCGCTGGCGGTTCGAATACAGATTCCGCTGCACAAGGCGCGCAAAACAGCGATGCAGCCAGCAATCCAAACGGGGTTGTGAAAGATTGGCAGCCGGAGGCGAAAGTGCTGCCCAAATCGGTGGAGAGCGAAACTGTGACCACCGAATCAACCAATTACGAAGGGCGTCGGGTGGTGATCTCTGACGAGGTCGTGCAAAAGCTGATGACCGAACCCAAGGTGAGCGGCGCACTGCCTACTGACGTGGTGGACGAGCTGACCGGCAAGAACCCGAGTGGCACAGCCCCCAGTGGTGCAATCGCAACCACGGCGCCAGCCAGTACCGCCAAAGCACTGAATCCGGTGACAACCGCAACGCCTGCGGCCACCACCAAAACAGCCAGCAACGAGCCGGTTGCCGCGCCTGCACCCAAGGTGGTCCTGACACCGGTCGCCACCTTGAACAAGAAGCCGCGCAATCACTACAGCGTTCAGCTGATGGGGGCGAGCAACACCAAGGCGGTGGATCAATTTGTCGCCGAGCATGGTCTGGCGGGCAAGGTATGGGTCTATCAAACCAAATTCCGTGGCAGCCCCTGGTACGTGGTGCTGCAAGGGGATTATGCCGGTCTGACCCAGGCCAAGAGTGCCATTCGCAAGCTTCCGCCAGCCTTGCTGAAAGGTCAGCCCTGGCCCAAGTCGTTTGCACAGGTACAAAAAGAGCTGAAGCAATAGCCTTGATACCGGATAAGGGGGTAGAATCGTCCCCCTTTTTGGGTCTTGCCTTCTTACACACCGGATTTCCATGAAAAAAACACGCGCTTTTTTAAAATGGGCCGGGGGAAAATACTCCCTGGTTGAAGAGATTGCCGAGCGCCTGCCGGCCGGGCGTGTGTTGCTGGAGCCCTTCGTCGGGGCCGGGTCTGTGTTTCTCAACACCGACTACGACGCGTATGTGCTCAACGACATCAATCCGGATCTGATCTGCCTGTACAACCACCTCAAGCTGACGCCGGACAGTTTCATTGCCGAGGCGCGCAAGCTGTTTGTGGCAGAGCACAACCACAAGGCGGCCTATTACCGGCTGCGTACCCAGTTCAATCAGACCGAGACCACCTTCGAGCGGGCACTCTTGTTCCTGTTTCTCAACCGTCACGGTTTCAATGGATTGTGCCGCTACAACAAGAAGGGCGGCTTCAACGTGCCGTTCGGTTCCTACAAGAAACCCTATTTCCCGGAAAAAGAGCTGTGGGCCTTTGCCGAAAAGGCGCAGAAGGCGACCTTTATCTGCGAGAGCTACGCCGACGCCATCAAGCGTGCCGAAGAGGATTGGGTTATCTACTGTGATCCACCCTATGCGCCGCTCTCCACTACGGCGAGCTTCACCACCTATGCCTCCGGTGGGTTTACCCTGGATGATCAGGCGATCCTGGCGCGACTGGCCCGCCACACAGCGGCTCACAAAGGGGTGCCGGTGCTGATTAGCAACCACGATATCGAGCTGACTCGTGAGCTTTATCGCGGTGCCCGCCTCGATGAAATCCTGGTCAAGCGCACCATCAGCCGCAACGGCGGCACCCGCAACAAGGTGGCCGAGTTGTTGGCGCTCTATCCGCCCGGAATCGAACCGGAGCAGGGCTACTATCCCAGCGACAGTGAACTGCTGCCACTGACGTAACAGACCATGCGGCGCCCAGGGGCGCCGTTTTTTATGGGCGAGTCCGCGCCCGTGCCGATGCCCCAAAACCCGGGTGGCAGGGGGAGGGGAGGCGATTGCCCCATTTCCCCCGCATTCGAGTCGTTTTCGCCCGCCTTTTACGTTAAAATTGCGCCGCTTTTTCTCCCTGGCTGCCAATGGATGATGCTGATGAAAGACTTTCTGATTGCCCCCTCGATCCTCTCTGCCGATTTTGCCCGTCTGGGTGACGATGTAGCCAAGGTACTGGCTGCCGGTGCCGACGTGGTTCACTTCGACGTGATGGACAACCACTATGTCCCCAACCTGACCATTGGCCCCATGGTCTGTCAGGCGCTGCGTGACTACGGTATCGAGGCCCCCATCGACGTGCACCTGATGGTCAAGCCGGTGGATCGCATCATTCCCGATTTTGCCAAGGCGGGTGCTTCCCTCATCACCTTCCATCCGGAAGCGTCCGATCACGTTGATCGCTCTTTGGGCCTCATCAAGGAGATGGGCTGCCAGGCGGGTCTGGTGCTGAATCCTGCTACCTCGCTCTCCTGCCTCGAGTATGTGATGGACAAGCTGGATGTGATCCTGCTGATGTCGGTCAACCCGGGCTTCGGTGGCCAGAGCTTCATTCCCGGCACCCTCGACAAGCTGCGTCAGGTGCGTCGTCTGATCGACGAGAGCGGCCGCGATATCCGCCTCGAGATCGATGGTGGGGTGAAGGTCGACAACATTCGCGAGATCGCCGAAGCGGGCGCCGACATGTTTGTCGCCGGCTCGGCCATTTTCAGCCAGCCTGACTACAAGGCGGTGATCGACAAGATGCGTGCGGAGCTGGCTCATGTCACACGCTGAGCGCGCATTTGATTTGGTGCTGTTCGATCTGGACGGCACCCTGATTGACAGCGCCGCCCAGCTGGCGCTGGCTGTCAATCTGACTCTGGCAGACCTCGGTCTGGCGCAGGCTGATGAAGCGGTGATCCGTACCTGGGTCGGCAACGGAGCCGACAAGCTGATCCAGCGGGCGCTCGCCTATCGCGAGGCCGATCCCGAGTTGTTTGCCAAGGCCAGACCGATCTTTTTCCAGCACTACAACGCCTGCCTGCTGCAAGGGCTGGCTATGTATGACGGGGTTGCCCAGAGTCTGCGTCGCCTGCAAACCCTGGGTTACAAGCAGGCGATCGTCACCAACAAGCCGAGTGATTTCGTGGCACCCATCCTCGATGCCCTTGGCATCAGCGATTGTTTCGAACTTTGGCTTGGCGGCAACTGCGTGCCGGTCAAGAAGCCGAGCCCGGAGCCATTGCTGCACGCTTGCCAGGAGTTGGGGGTGAGCCCGGCTCGCACTCTAATGGTGGGCGACTCCGAAAATGACGTGCTGGCGGCCAAGGCGGCCGGCATGAAGGTGGTGGGCCTGACCTACGGTTACAACTATGGCCGCCCCATTGCCGACTCCCATCCAGACTGGGTATTCGAGCAGTTTGCCCAGCTCGATGCACTTTTGGTCTAATAGCGCAGCTGGGCTGGCTGAATAACAAGGATTAACACTCTCATGACTAAACCAATCGTATTGAGCGGGGCGCAACCCTCCGGTCAACTGACCATCGGCAACTACATGGGGGCCCTGCGTCAGTGGGTCAACATGCAGGATGAGTTCGACTGCCTCTACTGCATCGTCGACCTGCACGCCATCACCACTCGTCAGGACCCGGCTGCCCTGCGCAAGGCTTGTCTGGACGCAGCCGCCCTCTATCTAGCGGTCGGTATCGATCCCAAGAAGAGCACTGTCTTCATCCAGTCTCACGTGCCGCAGCACGCCGAGCTGGGCTGGATCCTCAACTGCTATACCCAGATGGGTGAGTTGTCGCGCATGACCCAGTTCAAGGACAAGTCCGCCCGTTTCGAGAACAACGTCAACGTCGGCCTGTTTGGTTATCCGGTGCTGATGGCAGCCGATATCCTGCTCTATCAGGCCAATCAGGTGCCGGTCGGCAACGACCAGAAGCAGCATCTGGAGCTGACCCGCGACATCTGTACCCGTTTCAACAACCTCTATGGTGAAGTGTTCACCATGCCGGAGCCCTTCATTCCGACCGAAGGGGCGCGGGTGATGAGCCTGCAGGATCCGACCAAGAAGATGTCCAAGTCGGATGACAACGAGGCCAACTTCATCGGCCTGCTGGAAGATCCCAAGCAGATCGTCAAGAAGATCAAGCGTGCGGTGACTGACTCCGACGAGCCGGCGGTGGTGCGTTTCGACCCGGAAAACAAACCGGGTGTCTCCAACCTGCTGACCCTGATGTCCGGCGTGACTGGCCGCTCCATCCCCGAGCTGGAGCAGCACTTCGAAGGCAAGATGTATGGTCACCTCAAGACCGAGACCGCCGAAGCCGTGGTTGCGCTGCTGGAACCGATCCAGGCTCGTTTCCACGAGTTGCGTCAGGATGAGGCCCATCTGATTGCGATTCTTGCCGAAGGGGCACAAAAGGCGCGTGAAAGAGCTGAAAAAACCCTGACCAGCGTATATGATGTAGTCGGCTTCGTTCCTCGAGCCTGACATACTGGGAAGGTGTAGTAGAAGAGAGCTGGGTATTTGCCTGGCTTTCTTTATTTTCCCACGTTGTATTTTGTTTAATTCTTTATTTCAACCCGGGTTATATCCCCAAGAGTACGCATGTCTGTTCAACCAAATATTTCGATTGAAGAGCTGAGTGATAAAGGTCACTGGCTGCGCAAGTTCCGCAAGGCGAAAAACCTCAATACCCTGCAATTGATGGTCTCCAATGCCATCGATAAACATCACAAGACTGCTGCCATCGCTGCAGCCATCTATCTGGCCGAGTGTCAGCGTGAACGGGAAATGGAACAGGGTCGTTATCTCGATCGTTAATTCTCCACTGTTGGTTATCTCATGCTGTTGTTGATCGATAACTACGACTCTTTTACCTGGAATCTGGTGCAATATTTCGGCGCCCTGGGACAAGAGGTTGTGGTCAAGCGCAATGATGAACTGACGCTTGATGCCATAGCGCAGCTCTCCCCCCGTTTTCTGGTGATCTCTCCCGGTCCCTGTACGCCCAATGAGGCGGGGATCTCTCTCGATGCCATCAGCCACTTCGCCGGCAAGCTACCCATTCTTGGCGTCTGCCTTGGCCACCAGTCGCTGGCGCAGGCGTTTGGTGCCCGCGTGGTTCGCGCGCGTCAGGTGATGCATGGCAAGACCTCCCTGATTCGCCATCGCGGCGAAGGGGTATTCTACGGTCTAAAGGATCCCTTGCGGGTGACCCGTTATCACTCACTGGTGGTGGAGCGCGACACGCTGCCCGACTGCTTCGAGGTCACCGCCTGGAGCGAGCATGCCGATGGCTCGTTTGACGAAATCATGGGATTACGCCATAAGACACTTCCTGTCGAGGGTGTTCAGTTCCATCCGGAGAGTATTTTGAGCGAACAGGGCCATTTGCTGCTGGCCAATTTTCTGTCCTGTTCATAAAAATTTGTGATCACCTTCTCAAGTTTGAAAGAAGGTAAAAAATATTTCTCTGACACTTTATTCAGCCCCCTTCCAGCCCAAATTATCTCTTGCCAAGCCCCCCTGAGTCGTTATGCAATGCGGTTGCCTAAAATCTCAAGGTCAATCGAACATTGTTCCTCATAGGTCGTCTTGTTACAGACTTTTTACTTTATTTCTGTGATAATCCCGTCACGTTTACACGGATTTAACTTTTAGGCGGTGGATTATTCTGTCGCCGAATCTGAAGGAGAGCTATATGTCAGAGTTGTTGGCAGTGACACGTGAAGTGTTTGATGAAGTGATGGTTCCCAACTATGCGCCCGCCAAGATCATCCCGGTGCGTGGTGAAGGGTCACGTGTCTGGGATCAGGAGGGGCGCGAGTATGTCGACTTCGCCGGTGGTATCGCCGTTAACGGCCTGGGTCACTGTCATCCCAAGCTGGTCGAGGCTCTGAAAACCCAGGGCGAGAAGCTGTGGCACCTCTCCAACGTAATGACCAACGAACCGGCCCTGCGTCTGGCCAAGAAGCTGGTCGCGGCCACCTTTGCCGACAAGGTCTACTTTTGCAACTCCGGCGCCGAAGCGAATGAAGCTGCCCTCAAGTTGGCTCGCCGCTACGCCATCGAGAAGTTTGGCGAGCAGAAGACCCAGATCATCGCCTTCAATCAGGGCTTCCACGGTCGTACCTTCTTTACCGTCAGCGTCGGTGGCCAGGCTGCCTACTCCGATGGCTTCGGTCCCAAGCCCGGTGACATTACCCATGTTCCCTACAACGATCTGGCGGCACTAGCCGAGGTGATCTCCGACAACACCTGCGCCGTGGTGATGGAGCCGCTGCAAGGGGAGGGTGGCATTATTCGTCCTACCGACGAGTTTGCCAAAGGGGTGCGCGAGCTGTGCGACAAACACAATGCCCTGCTGGTGTATGACGAAGTGCAGTCAGGGGTCGGCCGGACCGGTGATCTCTATGCCTATATGGGGCTCGGCGTCACGCCGGACATCCTCACCAGCGCCAAGGCGCTGGGGGGCGGTTTCCCCATCGGCGCCATGCTGACCACCGACGAAATCGCTTCTTACCTGAAAGTGGGCACTCACGGCTCTACCTACGGCGGTAACCCGCTGGCCTGTGCGGTCGCCGAGGCGGTGATCGACGTGATTAATACTCCCGAGGTACTGGACGGGGTCAAGCGGCGCGAACAGCTGTTCCGCGAGGGGCTCGAGGCGATCAACGCCAAATACCACTGCTTTAGCGAAATCCGCGGCAAGGGGCTGCTGCTGGGCGCCGCTCTGAGCGAGGACTTCAAGGGGCGTTCCCGCGACTTCCTGCTGGCCTCTATCGATCAGGGGCTGATGGCACTGGTTGCCGGTACCAACGTGGTTCGTTTTGCCCCTTCACTGGTGATCCCGGAAGCTGACATCAAGGAAGGGTTGGCCCGCTTCGAGAAGGCGGTTGCCCAGGTGGTCAACGCCTGATTCCAAATTGAGGTGGGGAGCTCTCCCGGCAGGAGCCGGGCCCCCACCTGTCGTCAATGAAAGGGAGTTGTCATTTATGTTGGTTATCCGTCCCATCGAGCAAAAAGATTTTGCCGGGCTCAAGACCTGCGCCATCGAGTCCGGCACCGGCATGACCTCGTTGCCCGTCAACGATGAGTTGCTGCAGCGCAAGATCGATGCTTCTACCCAGACTTTTTCCGACAAGCCCGCCGGCAAGGGGGACTGCCTCTACTTCTTCGTGGCTGAGGATCTCGAGACCGGCGAGATGGTCGGCACCTGTGCCATCGATGCCGCGGTTGGCCTCTCCCAGCCGTTTTACAACTACCACATCGGCAAGGTGGTGCACTCATCACCCAAGCTCGGTATCTACAACGTCGTTGAAACCCTGACTCTCTCCAACGACTACACCGGCAACTCCGAGCTCTGCACCTTGTTCTTGCGCGAATGTGCCCGCGAGGGGCTCAATGGTCGCTTGCTCTCCAAGCACCGCTTTCTGTTTATGGCCGAGCACCCCGAGCTGTTTGACGAGACCGTCTTTGCCGAGATGCGTGGAGTCTCCGATGCCGACGGCCACAGCCCCTTCTACGAGTGGCTACAAACCCATTTCTTCTCGATGGATTTTCCCACCGTCGACTATCTGACCGGCATCGGCAAGAAGCGCTTTATCGCCGAACTGATGCCCAAGTACCCCATCTACGTCAATTTGCTGAGCAAAGAGGCGCGAGCCGTCATTGGCCAGACCCACGAGAAGACCCGACCGGCCATCAAGATGCTGCAGGATGAGGGCTTCGTGAACCGTGGCTACGTCGATATTTTCGATGCGGGCCCCACCGTCGAGTGCGACGTGAAGAATATCCGTAGCGTGCGCCGCAGCAAGAAGCTGCGGGTGCTGGTGGGCGAGCCCATCGGTGGCAAGACCCATCTTATCTGCAACAGCCGTTTCGAGCATTACCGCGCCTGCTACGGCAATATCCGGGTCGATCTCGACAAGCACGAAGCCATCATTCCGCCGAAGATGGCGGCGGCACTCAAGGTGCAGGATGGCGACATGGTGCGGGTGGTTGACCTCGACTGAGACAGACAGGACAAGCAAACCGATTATCAGACAGGCAGCCGAGGCTGTCTGCCAGCGACAGGGAGTGAATGGATGAGCCAGTCAGTACAATTTATCGACGGTAAATGGCTTGCCGGTGAAGGCAAGCCGTTCGAGTCAAAGGACCCGGCCAAGAATCAGGTGATCTGGCAAGGGGAGGCCGCCAGCGCAGCGCAAGTGGATGCCGCCGTCAAGGCTGCTCGCGCTGCTTTCTACCATTGGGCGGATATGAGCCTTGAGGATCGTCTTACCATAGTGCGTCGCTATGCCGACCTGCTGGGTGAGCAGAAAGAGGCGCTGGCGCTGACCATCGCCCGCGAAACCGGCAAACCGCTGTGGGAGACCCGCACCGAAGTGGCCGCCATGCAGGGCAAGATCGCCATCTCCATCCGCGCCCATGACGAGCGCACTGGCACCGTTGAAAATGCCATGCCGGGCGCCAAGGCGTTTGTCCGTCACAAGCCCCACGGTGTGGTGGCGGTGTTCGGCCCCTACAACTTCCCGGGCCATCTGCCCAACGGCCATATCGTACCTGCACTGATCGCGGGTAACGCCGTGGTGTTCAAACCCTCCGAGCTGACCCCCATGGTGGCCGAAGCCATGGTCAAGGTGTGGCAGGAGGCCGGATTGCCCAAGGGAGTGCTCAATCTGGTGCAAGGGGAGGTCGAGACTGGCAAGGCGCTGGCTGGCAACCCCGATATCGACGGCCTCTTCTTTACCGGCTCCTCCCGCACCGGTCATTTCCTCCATCAGCAGTTTGCCGGTCAGCCGGGCAAAATTCTGGCCCTCGAGATGGGCGGCAACAACCCGCTGATCGTGAAAGACGTGAGCGACATCGATGGCGCTGTGCATGCCATCGTCCAGTCGGCATTTATCACCTCGGGTCAGCGCTGCACCTGCTCCCGCCGCCTGTTTGTCGAGCGCGGTGAGCGTGGCGATGCGCTGGTCAAGCGACTGGTCGAGGTGGTTAGCCAGATCAAGGTCGGCCTCTATAACGCAGCCGAGCAGCCGTTCATGGGCTCGATGATAAGCGAGAAGGCTGCACTGGGCATGGTCGAGGCGCAAGCCAACCTGCAGCGCCTCGGTGGCGAGAGCCTGCTTACCCTCAAGCACCTGGAAGCGGGCACAGGCTTTGTCTCCCCGGGTATTATCGACGTGACCTCAGTGAGCGCGCTGCCTGACGAAGAGTACTTCGGCCCGCTGCTGCAACTCATTCGTTACGATGATTTCGATGCTGCCATCGATCAGGGCAACGCCACCCGCTACGGTCTCTCGGCCGGTCTGCTGGGGGACAAGGAGGCGGACTGGCACCACTTCTTCAAGCGGATCCGCGCCGGTATCGTCAACTGGAACAAACCCATCACCGGCGCCTCCAGTGCCGCGCCGTTTGGTGGCATCGGCGCTTCCGGCAACCACAGGGCAAGCGCCTACTACGCTGCTGACTACTGTGCGTATCCGGTTGCCTCTGTCGAAGACAGCAAAGCAACCATGCCGGATCAACTGTCGCCCGGCCTGCGCTTCTAATAACGACACGGGGCATCCAGCGGTGCCCCCATCTGTACCCGCAATCAAAGGAAAGAGAGATGCAAATGGATATCGACACCCTGTTCAGCCATCTGTGGGACAACTACATCAAGGTGACCCCGAGCGCCCTCAAGGTGCACACCCTGCTGGGTGGCGGCGAGCCCATCGTCAACGATCACGTGGCGTTTCGTACCTACAACCTGCCCAAGCTGGGGCTGGAGAAGCTTGCCGCCCACTTCCTGGCGCTCGGTTACGAGCAGAAGGGCGAGTACGTTTTCAAGGCCAAGAAGCTCTACGCTAAGCACTTCGAGCATCAGGATCCGGACGCTCCCAAGGTGTTTATCAGCGAGCTGAAGGTGGAAGAGCTCTCCCCAGCGGCGCAGGCCATCATCCACAAGCTGGCCGATCAGGTGCCCGATCATCTGACCGATACCCCGGCATTTCTCTACACCGGCGCCCCCTGGCAGGTCTCCTATGCCGATTATCAGACTCTGCTGGCGGAGAGCGAGTACGCGGCATGGATGGCAGCATGGGGCTATCGTGCCAACCACTTCACGGTCAATATCAACAAGTTGAAGGATTTCGACACCATCCATCAGGTCAATGCGGCACTGAAGGCGGCGGGTTTCGTGCTCAACAGCGTGGGTGGCGAGGTGAAAGGGGACCCGCAGGTGATGCTGGAGCAATCCTCCACCATGGCCGACAAAGCAGAGGTGCCGTTCAGCGATGGGGTGCGTACTATCCCGAGCTGCTTCTACGAGTTTGCTCTGCGCTATCCGCAGGCCGACGGCGTACTCTATCCGGGCTTTGTCGAAGCGTCCGCCGACAAAATTTTTGAGTCCACCAATGCCATGTAACAACGGGTGTTGGCCAAAGTGCCACTGTTCATGATGTGACATGACGACAGCCCCATATCGGGGCTGTCGTCATTTGCATATCTGGGGGATATCTAGGGTGCGGGGTAGAGAGCACCCAGCACAGCCGGACGGCTGGCGCCGGTGACGGCGGGCAGGTTGCCGGGTTTGTGCTTGATAAAGCGCTCCGCCAGCCAGGCAAAGGCTGCGCCTTCCATCCAGTCGGGCGCAATGCCCAGTTCGGCAGTGCTGGCGATGCGCCAGCCGGGCAGCAGGCTGGCCAATTCGCTCAGCAGCGGGGCGTTATGGGCGCCGCCGCCGCAGACAAACAGCTCGGGACGGGTTTGCGCCTCATTCGGGGCAGGCAGCTGGCGGGCGATGCTGTGGCAGGTGAGCGCCTGCAGAGTGCGCTGCACATCCGCCGCAGCATAGGGGTGGCCAGCCAGCTCGCCATCGAGCCACGCCAGGGTGAACATCTCCCGCCCGGTGCTCTTGGGGGCGGGGGCGGCGAAATAGGGGTGAGCCAGCAGCTTCTCCAGCAGGGCCGGGATTGGCTTGCCGCTGGCCGCCCACTGGCCGCCGGCATCGTAACCGGTCCCCTTGGGGTGATGGCGGCGATACCAGCCGTCGAGCAGGGTGTTGGCCGGGCCGGTATCGAAGCCATAGACCCCGTTGGCATGGCCCGGCAGCACCGAGATATTGGCGATGCCGCCGAGGTTCAGCACCACCCGCAATGCACCGGGGCGGGCAAAGAAGGCCTGATGGAAGGCGGGCACCAGCGGGGCCCCCTGACCACCGAGGGCCATATCCATGGTGCGAAAATCGGCGATAACGTCGATGCCGGTTAGCGCCGCTAGCAGGGCGGCGTTGCCGATCTGCAGGGTGAAGCCAAGCTGGGGGCGGTGGCGGATGGTCTGGCCGTGGCTGCCGATGGCGCGAATATCGGCGGGCGTGAGGCCCGTCTTGGCCAGCAGGGCGTGGGTGGCGGCGGCAAATTCGCGCGCCACCAGATTGTCGGCCACCCCCATGCGATCGATCTCGTTGTCGCTAGGGGTACAGAGCTCATGCAGCTCGTGGGCGGTGGGCCAGGGGTGGCTGAGGGCCGCCTCGACCCGCAGTTGATCCCCGTCGATCACCACCAGCACGGCGTCAATACCGTCCATGCTGGTGCCTGACATCAATCCGATATAGCGTTCAGCCATTGGCTCTCCTCACTCGCTGGTCGGGATAGTCCGCTTCCCGACACCGATGCAGCATGGCGCCGAGCCATGCGCAGGCAAAATAAAAAGGGCTGGCGGGGCTGCTACCCCGCCAGCCCTGATGGCTTAGTTGCCGCGGCTATCCCGCTTGTTCTGGGCCAGCTGCAGCTCGGGGCTGTCGAGCTTGGCCAGTTGCGGCATCGCCAGCTTTTTGAAGTTGGCCAGCTCGCGTCCGCTCAGGGTCTCTGCCTGCGGCAGGGTGAGGGTGCGCGGGTTCTTGTGAATGCCGCCCACCACGAATTCGTAGTGCAGGTGCGGGCCGGTGACGCGGCCGGTGCCACCCAGAGTGCCGATGGTCTGCCCCTGCTTCACCCGCTGTCCCTTGTTGACGGTGCGTTTGGAGAGGTGCAGGTACTTGGTCACATAGTTGCCGGCATGCTTGATAAAGACGTAGTTGCCGTTGAACTGGTTGTAGCCCGCCGCCACCACGTTGCCGGAGCCCGCCGCCATGATGGGGGTGCCCACCGGCGCCACATAGTCGATGCCGTTGTGGGGGCGGATCTTGCCGGTCACCGGATGGAGGCGGCGCGGGTTGAAGTTGGAGCTGATGTATTTGAAGTTGACCGGCGCACGCAGGAAGCTCTTGCGCATGGCTTTGCCTTCCGGGGTGTAGTAGTTGCCATCTTCATTGAGCACGGCGCGGTAGGCAGTGCCCTGGTTGACGAACTCGGCGGCCAGAATATCGCCGGAGGCGACCCGCTCGTCGTCGCGGAACTTGTCTTCATAGACCACCCGGAAGCTGTCCCCCGGCTGCAAGTCCTGGGCAAAGTCGATGTCCCAGCCGAAGATGGCGGCCAAGTCCATGATCTGATCTTCGGTCATCCCCGCATCCACCGCCGCGCCCCAGAAGCTGGAGCGGATCTCCCCCTTGCTCACCTGTTCGCGGGTGTCGAGGGCGATCTTGACGTTGCGGGCGACAAAGGTCTCCTCCTTGCGGCTCACCTTGAGCGCCTGCTCCAGACTGTGGGGGTAATAGAGGCTGTGCAGCTCGCCGTTCTCGGTGAGCGTGAAGGTGAGCTCCTGCCCCGGTTGCAGCATCCGCAGGGGATCGCTGCCCTCGAGCTGGTCGATCAGGTGCAGATCCGTGGTGCTCAGGCCAATGCGCTGGAAGATCACCCCCATGTTGTCGCCACGGCGCACCTTCACCTGCTTGGTGATATAGCGCGGCTTGGGCGGGGTAACGGGCTGGGCGGCCTCGGCTGGCAGCTCGTTGTTTAGCGCGTTGTCGTTGGCCGGTTCCCGCAGGGCAATTTCGTTGCCGTTTTCATCGACCCGTGTTGCTACTGCCTGTTCGCTGGGCCAGGCCGCCAGCATCATGATCATGATGCTCAAGATCAGCACCATCTTGCGGTGCCAGTGGGGGAGTGCGTTGAAGGCGTGCCAAATAACCATGAGAAGCAGATGAAGTCGGGCAGAATGGACGGATTTTACAGCCTTTCCAATTGGCCCGCCATTCCAGTAATATGTTTGGCCCTGTGGAATCGTGATGGAGAGTCAAAAAATGTCCCAGCTCGAGGTGGCGCTAGCCGAGATCAAGCGCGGAGCGGAAGAAATTCTGGTTGAAGAAGAACTTGTCGCCAAGTTGAAGGAAGGGCGCCCGCTGCGCATCAAGTTGGGTATGGACCCGACTGCCCCTGACATTCACCTGGGTCATACCGTGATCCTCAACAAGCTGAAGACCTTCCAGGATCTGGGCCATGAAGTGATCCTGCTGATCGGTGACTTCACTGCCATGGTGGGTGACCCCTCCGGCAAGAACGCCACCCGTCCGCCGCTCTCCGAAGAGGCCATCAAGCACAACGCCCTCACCTATGCCGAGCAGGCGTTCAAGATCCTCGACCCGGCCAAGACTCGCATCGAGTACAACTCGACCTGGCTGAGCGAGCTGGGTGCGACCGGCATGATCAAGCTGGCGGCCAAGCAGACCGTGGCACGCATGATGGAGCGCGACGACTTCAAAAAGCGCTACACCGGCGGCCAATCCATCGCGATTCACGAATTCCTCTATCCGCTGCTGCAAGGCTATGACTCGGTCGCGCTGAAGGCGGACGTTGAGCTGGGCGGTACCGACCAGAAGTTCAACCTGCTGATGGGCCGCGAGCTGCAAAAAGATGCCGGCATGGCGACCCAGTGCGTGCTGATGATGCCGCTGCTGGTGGGTCTGGATGGCGTCAAGAAGATGTCCAAATCCGCAGGCAACTACATCGGCGTTCACGACGCTCCGGGCGAGATGTTCGGCAAGATCATGTCCATCACCGACGATCTGATGTGGAACTACTACGAGCTGCTCTCCTTCCGTCCGCTGGCTGAAATCGAAGAGTTCAAGGCAGGCATCGCTGCCGGTACTCTCAACCCGCGCGACGTGAAGATCTGGCTGGCCAAAGAGATCATCGCCCGTTATCACGATGAAGCGGCGGCCGAAGCTGCCCACGAAGATTTCACCCAGCGTTTCTCCAAGAACGCCATTCCGGACGAGATGCCGGAAATCGAGCTGGCACTGGAAGGTGAAGGTCTGGCCATTGCCAACCTGCTGAAAGAGGCCGATCTGGTGGCCACCACCTCCGAAGCGCTGCGGATGATCAAGCAGGGGGCGGTCAAGGTGGATGGCGAGAAGCTGGAAGATGGCAAGGCACTCATCGGTGCCGGTACCGCCGTCTATCAGGTCGGCAAGCGCAAGTTTGCCCGGGTGACTGTCAAATAAGCATCACCGTCAAATAAGCCGTCGCATCAGGCAAGCTGGTCATCAAACCGGTTCAAGCTTGTTCAACAGGGCCTCCTTCGGGAGGCCTTGTCGTATCTGGGCAGCACGGATCTGGGCGATAAAGTGCCGCAGCACGGCACTACCTGGGTGAGGCCGTGTCGCCAGACTGATGCTGGTCATCATGCCGTTGCCCTCAATGGGGTGATAACTGACCCCGAGCGGGCGCAGCGCCGCCACCGAGCTGGGCACCAGAGTTACGCCAAAGCCCGCCTGCACCATGCCGACGGTGGAGATCACCTGCGGGCATTCGGGCCCCAGTATCGGCTCGAAGCCCGCCTCCCGGCAGAGACCTACGATGCCGTCATAGAGCCCGGGCCCGATGGCGTGGGGAAACAGAATAAAACTCTCGTCCTTCAGGCTGGCCAGTGGCAAGGGGCCAGGCTTGGCTTTGGGGTGGCTGGTGGGCAGGGCGATCAGCAGCGGCTCCTGCTCGATAAGGTGATGGGCAAAGCCCTCGCTACCCCGGCAGGGCAGCCGCAAGATGGCGGCGTCCAGCCGATCGTTGCGTAGCGCCTCCACCAGTGCCGGCATGGTGCCCTCCTGCGGGCTGAGGGCCACCTCGGGGTAGCGCTCCCGATAGTCGTGCAGCAGGGTCAGCACCGCGGGATGGAGCACGGTGGAACCGGCAAAGCCGATCCGCAGTGCCCCCTGCTCGCCCCGGGCAATCCGCTTTACCTTCAGTTTTGCCGCATCGGCCAGCGCCAGGATCTGCGCCGCATCCCGATAGAGGCTCTCGCCCGCCTCGGTCAGCTCGACACTGCGGGTCAAACGGCGCAGCAGCGGGGTGCCCAAGGTCTCCTCCAGCTTGCGGATCTGCTGGCTCAGCGGCGGCTGGGCCATGTTGAGTGATTCGGCTGCGCGGGTGAAATTCTGCTTTTCAACAACGGCCATGAAGTAGCGGAGCGTACGAAGTTCCATATCGATTGAGTCTCAAAGTCATGGGATCAGCGTATTGGTGTTGAAATGTGAACCAAGTCACCATTGGATCCGAACGCTAACAGGATTCACGGTGGAGGTGAAACCCGAATGGAACATATTGCAACATCTGACAGTGCCGGGTGCAGCTGTGCCCTCGAAGTGAGCCAGCAGTTTTCTCGCTGGCGCAGGCAGCATGACGGTGGCGAGATCTACCAGAGTTCCCTGATGAGCGCCCTGCTGGCGGGGGTCTACGAAGGGGAGACCACCATGAGCGAGCTGCTGCGCCACGGCGACTTTGGCCTCGGCACCTTCAATCACCTCGATGGTGAGCTGATCGCCTTCGAGCGCCAGATCCACCAGTTGCGCTCCGATGGCTCGGCTCGGCCCGCCCGCGCCGATCAGAAGACCCCCTTTGCGGTGATGACCCATTTTCGCCCCTGTCTGGAGCGTCGTTTCGATCACCCCCTGAGCCGTGACGAGATCCACCAGTGGGTGGATCGGCTGGTGGGCTCCGACAACGTCTTCGTCGCCCTGCGCCTCGACGGCCAGTTTGAAACGGCCAAGGTTCGTACCGTGCCGCGTCAGGAGCCCCCCTATCGCCCCATGCTGGAGGCCATCGAGCAGCAGCCGCTGTTCCGCTTTGCCGCGGTAGCGGGGACTCTGGTGGGCTTTCGCTGCCCGCCGTTCGTGCAGGGGGTCAATGTGGCGGGCTTTCACGAACACATGATCACCGCCGATCGCAAGGGGGGCGGCCATCTGCTCGACTACACCATGGCCCACGGCACCCTGCGACTTTCGGTGGTGCGTCACCTCAATCTGGCCCTGCCATCGGATCCCGCTTTCCGGCAGGCCGACCTCACCCCCGCCGATCTCGATCGCGCCATTCAAGCCGCCGAAGGCTAATAGACAAGGAGCAATAACATGGAAAACAGACAGTGGAAGTGCGGTGCCGAGCTGGTGGTTCGTCATCTGGAGGCGCAAGGGGTCAAGCAGGTGTTCGGTATTCCTGGTGCCAAGATTGACCGGGTGTTCGATGCGCTGGAGGATTCCCCCATCGAGACCATAGTGGTGCGCCACGAGGCGAATGCCGCCTTTATGGCGGCCGCCGTGGGGCGCCTGACCGGCAAGGCGGGGGTGGCGCTGGTCACCTCGGGCCCCGGCTGCTCCAACCTCATTACCGGGTTGGCGACTGCCACCTCGGAGGGAGACCCCATGGTGGCGCTGGGCGGTGCAGTGCGCCGTGCCGATGGCCTCAAGCTCACTCATCAGAGCATGGATACGGTCAACCTCTGCCGTCCGGTCACCAAGTTCAGCGCCCAGGTCAACAGCGGGGCGGCGATCTCGGAAGTGATGGCCAACGCTTTTCGCGCCGCCGAGCTGGGACGGCCGGGGGCGGCGTTTGTCAGCCTGCCGATGGATATCATCAACAAGCCGGTGCAGGGCAATGTGCTGGTGCCTCGGGAAGTGCCGGAGCCGGGCTGTGCCGATGAACAGAATATGGAGCAGGCATTGACCCTGCTGCGCAACGCCCAGAATCCAGTGGTGCTGCTCGGCCTGATGGCGAGTCGGCCGGAGAATGCCGAGGCAGTGCGCGCCTTCCTCGACAAGGTGCGGCTGCCGGTGACCGGTACCTATCAGGCTGCCGGGGTGGTGGACAGCTGCCACTTCGATGACTTTGCCGGACGGGTGGGGCTCTTCAACAACCAGCCGGGGGATCAACTGCTGGCAGGGGCCGACCTGGTGATCTGCATCGGCTACAGCCCCATCGAGTACGACCCCGTGCTGTGGAATGGCGACCGGGAGCGGCGCATCCTCCATATCGACGTGCTGCCTGCCGATATCGACAGCAGCTACTGCCCGACCGCCGAGCTGGTGGGGTCGATCCGCGCCAACCTGTTGCAGCTGACCCGCATCATGGGCAATCCGAAAATCCGTCCCCCCGAGGTGGATCGGCTGCTGCAAGGGGTGCGCCAGCAGCGACTGCGACTGGCGATGCGGGCCGATGATCTGCACGGCAATCCGGTTCACCCCTTGCGTATCGTGCGCGAGCTGCAGGATCTGGTGCGCGACGACATGACCCTTTGCGTCGACATGGGCAGCTTCCATATCTGGATTGCCCGCTACCTCTACAGCTTCCGCGCTCGTCAGGTGTTGATCTCCAATGGTCAGCAGACCATGGGGGTGGCACTGCCGTGGGCCATCGGTGCGGCGCTGGTGCGACCGGGTGAGAAGGTGATTTCGGTATCGGGGGATGGCAGCTTTATGCAGTCGAGCATGGAGCTGGAGACGGCGGTGCGGCTCAAGAGCAATATCGTCCACATTATCTGGGTCGATAACGGCTACAACATGGTCGCGATGCAGGAGCAGCAGAAGTATTGCCGCACCTCCGGCGTCTCTTTTGGCCCCATCGACTTCAAACGCTATGCCGAATCGTTCGGGGCGGCCGGGTTTGCGGTGCGCTCGGCCGACGAGCTGCGTGCCACCCTGCGGGCCGCGCTGGCGGTGGAGGGGCCTGCTGTGGTGGCGATCCCGGTGGATTACTCCGACAACCCGGGGCTGATGGCCCAGCTCAGGCCAGAAGTATTGGCATAAGTGTGGGCAGCAGTGCTGGCCTGAATCCCTGTGTAAGAGCAGGCAGACCCGACCATATAGCAAAAACCGGCATCATGGGATGCCGGTTTTTTATTGCTACGCGGGATTGGTGGCCTTAACGGGCCAGCTGGACGGCGGCGCGTGCGCGGGCCGGTTGTGGGCGCTGTTTGGCTTTTGGCGCGCAGGCCATCTTCAGGCGCAGCCACTCGCGCCACAGCAGCCAGCAGAGCGGCAGGGTGAGCAGCAGCACGGTCGCGGGCTGGGCCATCAGCACGCCATCACGCCCCCACAGTTGTGGCAGCAGGAAGATGAGCGGCAGCAGCAACACGGTTTTGGCGATGGAGATGGCCAGCGCCTGACGGGTACGCGCCATGGATTGCAGCAGCACGATGCCGAACATGATGATCCCCTCCAGCGGAATGGCGCCGAGGTTGAGGGTCAGGCTGCTGATGGCGGCGGCCAGCAGTTCGGGATCCTTGTCGCCGGTATAGAGCATGGCGACCTGTCCCGGCAGCAGCTGGATGGTGAGCCACACCAGCATGCCGTAGATAAAGGTGAACTTGAGCCCCATCTCCATCAGGTACTTGAGGTTGCGATGGCGCTTGGCCCCCGCCGCCTTGCTGATGAGCGGCTGAATGCCGAAGGCGAGCCCCTGCAGAATGACGATAAAGACCGCCTCGGTGTAACCGGCAACGGTAAAACCCGCCAGATCCTTCACATTGCCGTACACCATCAGCTGGCTGTTGTGCAGCATCAGCAGCAGGCCGAGGTTGAACTGGGCAATCAGGCTCGGCAGACCGGTAAAGAGCAGGTGCGGCATGGCGGGGAGGTTGGGCACCAGATCCCGCCAGCTGAGGCGCAGCCGCGCCCAGGGGGTGAAGAAGTAGCCTAGGCCGATCAAGCTCACCGCACCCTCTGCCATCAGGGTGGCTTGCGCGGTACCGATCAATCCCAGCCCCAGCCGACCCACCATGATGTAGTTGAGGATGATGTTGAGCACGGCGCCGCTGCTCACCAACACCATGGCCAGTTTCGGGCGGCCATCGTTGCGCAGCAGATAGGGGACCGCCAGATTGCTGGCCAGCAACAGAGTGCCGCCGCCAATCCAGGTGAGGTAGTCACTCGCCTGTTTCCAGGTCTCGGTGCCCTGTTCAATCCTCAGTCCCAGCAGGATATCGGTGTGGGTGTAATAGAGAAGCACCGGCGCAACGCCCCCGAGTCCGGCCAGCAGCCAGAGGGCGTTGACCAGCGCCTGACGGGCCAGCTTGTCGTTTTTCGCCCCTTGCTGGAAGGAGATGGCGGTGGCCGCCCCCATGCTGATCATGGCGGCCAGGCCGATCAGCACCATGATGACCGGATAGACCAGGTTGATCCCGGCGAGGCCAGCGGCACCGACATAGTGGCCGACGAAGATGCCGTCGATGAGGTAGTAGGCCCCCGAGACCAGCATGGCAAGAATGGAGGGGAGGGCGTAAGCCCAGAAGCGACGGGTCATGGCCCGTTGCCGCAGTGTTAAATAGGCAGACATATCTGTTCTCTCGGGGAGTTCGATTATCGAACAGCTAGTCTAGATTAATACTTATTTGGTGATAATCAGGGTTTCACTTGATGAATTGCTGAGTATTACTCACTAATCCGGGATTTTGGTAGTGGGCCTTGAGCATGTCGATCAGGATGCGCAGGCCGCTGCCCAGTTGATGCCGACTGGGATAGAAGAGGTAAAAGCCGGCAAAGGTAGGGCACCAGGGCTCCAGCACGGTGAGCAGTTTCCCTTCCGCGACCTTCTGGCTTACCTCCTCTTCCAGACAGTAGGCCAGTCCCAGCCCCGCCTCGGCGGCGCCCAGATAGAGGGCCGGGGTGCTGGTGGTGAGCGGCCCGGTCACTTCGATCTCCAGCATGGTGCCATCGGCGGCAAAGGCCCAGCGATAGTGGTGGTGCGGGGTGAGGCGATAGCCGATACAGGCGTGGCGGCTCAGCTCGCTCGGGTGCTCCGGCGTACCGTGCTCCGCCAGATAGGCCGGGGAGCCCACCACCAGATAACGCTGGGGCGGGCCGAGGGGGATGCCGATCATCTCCTTGGGCAGCAGATCGCCATAAAAGAGCGCGGCATCGTAGCCATCTTCAATCAGCCGGGGCATCAGCTCCTGCTCCACCACCTCCACCTGCATCCGCGGATAACGGGCCAGATAGTCGATGAGTACCGGAGCCAGCAGGCTGTCGATGGCGCCGCGGGGGGCGCAGAGCTTGAGTCGCCCCACCGGTTCATCGCTGTTGCGGGCCAGCTCGCAAAGCGCCTCTTCAAGAGTATTGAGGGTGGGGAGCAGCTGCTTGAGCAGCCGCTGACCCGCTTCGGTCGGCACCACGGCGCGGGTGCTGCGGTTGAGCAGCCGTACCCCCAGACGGGCTTCCAGCCCTTTCAAGCTGTGGCTGAGGGCGGAGGCGGAGACCCCGAGTTCGAGGGCGGCCTTGCTGAAACTGCGGTGACGGGCGACGGCGGCAAACACCGCCAGTTCGGCGAGATCGGTACGGGTAATGGTCATCATCAATCAACAAAAAGGCGTGAGTCACAAGGGTACGCCAAGGCCGTGCTGCACACAATCCGCGCTAAATGGGTGGCTTGTTGCAAATATGTAGCTGCTCGCATGCCATTGATTCCAGTGAAACTAAGTTGAATTGTTAAAAAAAACTCACAATAAGGCGCTTTGAGTGTGATCTTGGTCGTCCGAAAGGCGACCAAAATCAAACTTTGGTTGATTAATTCAAAAAAACGCTGTGATTAATAAGGGCATTTAATTAAAGTCAGCCCATCAAGAGTGGCGCACGTTAATCGGTTGTTAAGTGAGACGGGCGCCGACCCTCAGGGTCAAAATCTCGCACTGTTGTTTGTTGCAATCCTGTTGTCACAAGGAGTGATGACCAGGTTGCCGGGGGGCGAGAGGTTAATATCAAGGACGGACAGCAGGCGTTCCAGGGAGATGGAACCGGGCCAAGGCCCGACCAAACAAGAATCCCATTTTCCTAGATGACAGGAACAACGTATGTCTGACATGAATATTGCAGCTGATGGTCGTTTAGCCAGCAACACCTCCCGCGGCGTCAACAAGGCCGATGTGGTCTGGATGCTGGGTCTGTACGGTACCGCGATCGGTGCCGGTGTGCTCTTCCTGCCAATCAACGCCGGTGTAGGTGGCCTGTGGCCGCTGGTTGCCATGTTGATCCTGGCGCTGCCGCTGACTTTCTTTGCTCACCGTGGTCTGACCCGCTTCGTGCTGTCCGGCTCTACCCGTGATGGCGACATCACTGAAGTAGTAGAAGAGCACTTCGGCAAGACCGCAGGCAAATTCATCACCCTGCTCTACTTCTTTGCCATCTACCCGATCGTGCTGATGTATTCAGTCGCCATCACCAACACCGTCGAGAGCGTGATTGTTCACCAGCTGGGCATGTCTGCACCTCCCCGTGCCGTTCTGTCACTGGCCCTGATCCTCGGTCTGATGGCGGTTGTTCGTCTGGGCGGCCAGGTTATCGTCAAAGCGATGAGCGTGCTGGTATTCCCGTTCGTACTCACCCTGATGGGTCTGGCGTTCTACCTGATCCCGCACTGGAACGGTGCCATCATCACTGAAGCTCCGGCCCTGTCCGACGCCTTCAACGGTGACTTCATCAAGACCCTGTGGCTGGCTATCCCAGTAATGGTGTTCTCCTTCAACCACTCCCCGATCATCTCCTCCTTCGCGGTGGACAACAAAGGTCGTTACGGTGAAGGTGCCGAGAAGAAGTGTAGCAACATCCTGCTGGGCGCCCACGTCATGATGGTCATGACCGTTATGTTCTTCGTATTCAGCTGCGTACTGAGCCTCTCCCCGGCTGACCTGGCTGCTGCCAAAGAACAGAACATCTCCATCCTGTCCTACCTGGCCAACCACTTCGATAACCCGGTTATCGGTACTGTGGCTCCGCTGATCGCCATGGTTGCCATCAGCAAATCCTTCCTGGGTCACTACCTGGGTGCGCAAGAAGGCATGAACGGCCTGATGGCCAAGGCGCTGCGCGAGAAGGGCAAGAACGTTGACACCAAGCAGCTGAACAAAGTCACTGCCGTGTTCATGATCCTGACCACCTGGGCCATCGCTACCATCAACCCGAGCATCCTCGGCATGATTGAAGACCTGGGTGGCCCGATCATCGCAATGCTGCTGTTCCTGATGCCGATGTACGCCATCACCAAGGTTCCGGCCATGCGCAAATACGCTGGCAACATCAGCAACGGCTTCGTGACCATCATCGGCCTGATCGCCATGTCCGGTATCATCTACAAGCTGATTGCCTGATAACTCCGGTTACCAAGTTGAATGAAGAAGCCGCCTCGCAAGAGGCGGCTTTTTTATGGCCGGGATTCAGGATTGGGCATTGTCGATATTCTCCGACTGCCAGAGGGCATAGCCCTTGCCGGAGGCCGTGGTGGGCAGATCAATCTGCATCAGGTCGTTGCCGATGACAAAGGGGCCCGAGTAGCGGGCGCGCAGATCCTGCGCCAGATCCTTCACCCTGATCTTGCCGTTGAGGCCGATATGGCTGAACACGGTCAGCGCCGGTTTGGCTTCGTTCATTACCCGGGCCGCCTGCTCAGGGGAGGCGAGGTGACCGGCGATTGCCTTGTAGCCGGGGTTGGCCTTCATCTGCTCGGCAGAGGTCATGGAGACGCAGTGCACCAGCAGATCGGCCCCTTTGGCCTGCTTCACTACTTCGGGGCTGTAGCGGGTATCGCCGGAGAGCACCACGCTGTGGCCGTGGTAGTCGATGCGATAGCCGAATGACGGCTTGATGTTGACCCCGTGGTCGTTGTCAAAGGCAGTCACCTTGACCCCGTCATGGTTGTAGACCACCCCGGCGGTGACCTCGTGGCTGTTGATCTCCACCCCGTCCAGCGGCGTTCCCTCATCCTTGACCCGGGTGGCGATGTCGGTGGCGTAGGCCTGCTGCAAGCCACGGGCGAGAGCTGTGGTGCCTTTGGGGCCGTAGAGCTCCATCGGCGCGTGGCGCTGGCCATAGGCCGGTTGCAGCCAGCCGGTCAGCCAGAGATCCGCCAGCCCGTTGGTGTGGTCGGAGTGAAAGTGGGTGAGGAAGAAGACGTTGACCCGGCCGATGGGGATATGCAGCTGCCACAGGCGAGTGGCGGAGTTGCGGCCAAAGTCGAACACCAGCTTCTGGTTGCCCGCCTCGACCAGGGTGCTGTAGCCGCCGCGGCTGATCTGGGGCACCGGGGTGCCGGTACCGAGCAGGCTGACCCGGAAGATATCGGGCCGGGCTTGAGTTGCTGTGGCCGGGGCGTGATCGAGGTTGCTGATAAAGCTGCTTTCGGCCGCCTGGCTGACACCGGTGGCCAGCAGACCGACCAGCAGGGCGGCCAGATAGGTGCTTTTCATGGGGATATGTCCTGTTTGGTGGCGTTGCTGGTCACTATATTGGTAACCAAAAGTGCGATAAATTGGCTAAAAATCATTTCTTACTAAACTTTTGGTTGTGAATCAGAGCCCTTGTCGCGGGCCAAACGGCCTTGAAACGGGCAAAAAGGAGGGGTTGTGGACCGATTGACCAGCATGCGTATCTTCACCCGGGTGGTGGATCTCGGCTCCTACAGCGCGGTAGCGAGCGAAGAGGGGATCAGCGCCCAGATGGTGGGCAAGCATGTGCTGGGGCTGGAGCAGTGGCTGGGGGGCAAGCTGTTTCACAAGACCACCCGCCAGCAGACTCTCACCGAACTGGGCCAGCTCTTTCTCGCTCGTTGCCAGCGGGTGCTGGAGGAGCTGGCTCTGACCGAGTCACTCACCCAGAATCTGCTGGCCGAGCCGGCCGGACGGCTGCGCATCGCCGCCCCCCTCAGTTTTGGCCACCACCGGCTGGTGCCGCTGTTGCCCGCTTTTCTCGACTGCTACCCCAAGCTGGAGGTGGATCTGCAGCTTACCCCGCGCTGGGTCGATCTGGTGGAGGAGGGGTTCGATGCCGCCATCCGTACCCTTCGCCCGCAGGATGAGGCGCTGATTGCCCGCCCGCTGCTGACCCAGCACTACCGGCTCTGCGCGGCGCCCGACTACCTCAATCGTCACGGGGTACCCCGTCATCCGGCCGATCTCGCCCGCCACCAGTGTCTGCACGGCAACTGGGGCGAGCACGAGCGCTGGCAGTTTGTTGGTGAGGATGGTCAGAGCGAGGAGGTGCGGGTTGCCTCGCGCCTGCGCATTAATCACTGGCCAGCCTTGCTGACGGCTGCGCTCTCGGGGGCTGGCATCACCTTGCAGCCGGCCGAACAGGTGCGTGAGCATATCGCTGCGGGGCGTTTGCTGCCGCTGCTTGGTCGCTATCAGAGCCCGGCCAAGACCCTCTACTTCATCTATCCGGCGGCGCGGCGGCAGGTGCTCAAGATCACCCTGCTGGGGGATTTTCTGGCCGAGTCCCTGCAAGCTGAGCCCGAGCCTGAATAAAAGGCTGCATATTCTCGCCACCGCGCTTAACCATCGTGCTTAACAAAGGGGCGGAGCAGGCCTAACATGGCGGGATGTTTTTCTAGTCGGGACAAAAGGATATGTCTGGGTTGAAAAAGGATCTCGGGCTCTGGCAGGGGATGGGGCTGCTCGCCACCTCGCTGCTTGGCACCGGGATCTTCGTGGTACCGGCGACCGCCGCCTCGCTGGCGGGTGGGGCCTCGCTCTGGGCCTGGTTGCTGCTGATTGCGCTGGTGCTGCCCATCGCCTTTACCTTTGCTCGCCTCGGCCGTCGCTATCCCCATGCGGGCGGCGCGCCGCACCTGATCGGCCTCGCCTTTGGCAACGGCGCCGAGCGCTTCTCCGCCTTCCTCTTTCTGGCTGTGCTGCCGGTGGGGCTGCCTGCCGCCCTGATGATTGCCGCCGGTTTCTGGCATGCCCTGTTCGAGATGGGGGAGTGGACCCTTTGGGCCATCCAGTTGCTCACCCTGCTCGGGGTCTTTCTGCTGGGGCTGCGCGGGGCGCGCTCCTCCGGCAACCTGCAACTGTTGATAGCGCTCGCCATTCTGGGGCTCACCCTGCTGATCTGGTTCAAGGGGGAGGTGAGCTGGCGCGATGCGGCCCGGCCGCTGCCTAGCGCGGATGAGTGGCCCCCTATGGCCACCGCGCTGGCGGTGATGTTCTGGTGTTTCGTCGGGCTGGAAGCCTTCGCCCATATGGGTGAGGAGTTCAAGCGGCCGGAGCGGGACTACCCCATCGCCCTGCTCGGCGGGGTGCTGCTGGCGGGGCTTATCTACTGGGTGCACTCGCTGGTGGTGCTCAAATATGGCCTCTACGGCGATGAGGCGAAAAACGCCACCGCCATCCCCTCCCTGCTGGCGCTGCTGTTCGGCCCCACCGCCAAGTGGCTGGTGGCGGTGCTCGGCTACCTATCCTGTTTTGCCAGCATCAACATCTACATTCAGGGCTTTGCCCGGCTTATTTGGAGCATGGCACGGGAAGGCAAGTTGCCCCCCTCGCTGGCCGTGCTCACCGCGCGCGGCGCGCCGCTGCGGGCGCTCGGCCTAGTGCTCGCCATCTGTCTGCTCTGCATCACCCTCATCATCTGGTTGCGACTGCCGCTCGATGAGCTGATCCGCTACGCCAACGGCAACTTCGTGCTGGTCTACCTGCTCTGCATGGCGGCGGGCTGGCGTCTGCTCGGCGGGGTGGGCAAGGGACTGGCGGGCGTGAGCGTACTGCTCTGCGCTCTGGTGCTGGTGGCACTCTCCACTCAGGTGCTCTATGCGGTGGTGCTCAGTCTTGGCTACGGCGGCTTCTCGTTGTGGCGGCGTCATCTGCGCCGCAGTCGTCAGCAGGATGCGCTCCCGCTGGCGAAGTAACGTCTCCCCGATGGTCGAAGAAATGAGAAAGCCCTGATGTTCAGGGCTTTTTGATTGCGGCATATGGGATGTTCATATGAATACCAGTTGGCACGCTATTTGCTGAAAAGTGCGGTGTCGGATCAACTCAACGGCGATTTATAGCCAAAAAAAGTGGGATCCAGCTCCCGTTTTGCTTAAAGTGATCCCTTCCGATCCCGGTGGTCGGAATGCCCGCAAGGATGCCCTTCAGACGTAAACAGGATGGCCTGGCCAGACTGACTCTCAGAGATGTGATTGCTTCGGTTCTCTTTTTATCTGTCACCTGTGGTGATAGCGCCTTGTTCCGTTCAGTCAGCCCGGGTTTTGCGTCTCTCTCATCGTGCATTGTCACCATCTGCAGCGAGTGAATCATGAGCGAATCGGTTTTTGAGATCCACGACTGGACCCTGAGCGTTGACGACAACATGTTGTGTCGCCCCGACCGCGAGGTCTACCTCGAACCCAGACTGGTCAATCTGTTGCGGTTTCTTGCCCATAATGCCGGCACCGTGTTTGGCCGCGATGCCCTGATCAACGAGGTGTGGGATGGCGCCGAGGTGACCGATCAGGTTGTGACCCAGTCCATCTTCGAACTGCGCAAGATCCTCAAAGATGGTCGCACCGATGCGACCGACTATATCGTCACCGTACCCAAGCGCGGCTACAAGCTGGTGGCACCGGTGCGGCCGCTGCAGGTGGTTTCCGTGGTGATGGCGGACGAGCAACCCGTGCCCGCGGTCAATACCGCTCTCTCCGACAACCCGACGCTCTCCGATCTGAGCCCGCCCGCGGCTGATCAAGATGATGATGCACAGCCCAATGTCGCCCCTTTTCCCGCCGGGCCCCTGACCCGCGCCATCTCCACCCATGCCAAGGATGCTCGCAGCCGCTGGAAGATGGTGAGTTTCGATATCTTCGTTGCCATCGTGCTGATCGCTATTGTCAGCATGCTCAGCTACCAGCACACCAGTCCCCAGGTGCATGCCATGCTGGATCCCAATCTGCTGGTGTTCCGCTTCCACTCCGGCATGGATGACAACAACGAGAACGTGCGCCTCGCCGATGGCATTACCCGCGCCCTGATGGGGGAGGTGGCGGTGGCTACGCCGCTGCGGGTGCAGTACGGTGCCACCACTCTGATGGGGGGCATCATGCCTGGCAAGGAGCTGAGTGTGCGGGTCACCCGCCAGCCGCGCGGCACCTATCTCGATCTGGAGTATCGCAATATCAACACCAACCGGGTGCTGTTCAGCCATCAGTACCAGCTCAGTCGCCACAGTGTGCACGGCGTGTTGCAGGCGAGCAGCCAGGATCTGCTGCGCGCCCTCGACCAACCCGATGCCGAGCCGGGGATGGGCTGGCCGACCGATGATGCCTCCCTGATGGCGATGATGGAGGCGCAGTACTACATCAACAGCCGGGATCCGGTCGCCCTCAAGCGCGGCATCGATCTACTGGAGCAGGCGCTGATTGCCCATCCGGATCAGCCGCTGCTGTTGGCGGAGCGCTATCTGGCGGGCGAGGCGCTGGCCACCCTGGCGGGCAAATCCGAGAGCGAGCGGTTGCAGGGGATTGGCACCCATCTCGCCAGCGTGGTGCAAAACAGCGGCGCCCTGCCAGCCCGGGTGTGGGAGGCGTTGACCCTGCAGGCGATCCTCAACGGCCAGCAACAGCAGGCCAACTATCTGCTGGAGAAGGCGGCGAGTCGCGGCCGCTCGGTGCTCTATTACATACTGCAGGGCAAGCTGGCGGAGCTGGACGGTCGTCCCGAGGCGGCGGGGGATGCCTACAGTCAGGCCTTCCTGATGGAGGCGACCGAGCAGACCTATCTGCTCTGCCAGCAGCTCGGTTTCTACAGCAATATGGAGAGCCTCACTCCGGCTCTGTTCAATGCGCTGGGCCAGAGCAAGGTGAAGCTCTTCTAACACCGCAGTGTTGGTTTTCCCCCGGTCGGCGCGGTTGCCGACCTCATCCACAGGCTGCCTTCGGGCGGCCTGTGCGGTTTCTGCTTGTCTCAATCCTGCTTCTTTGCCACTGGGGATAGTCGCTCTGGTGCGGCCCGATTTATCCCCCGCAGCTCCCCACTTGCCTTTGTCTTGCCCGCGGCATTCGCGGCACTCGCGTTTGTTCGGCTTCACGCCGCGCACACAGCTTGTGACATCTGCTCATGGTTGGCGGCGGGATAAGCTGTCCGTCACGACCCATTTCTCATTGCTGACCGGTTATCGCCGTTGTGCTTTACCTCTGAGTTTGGATTGTGATGAGCCGAGCGAAGGGGAAAGCAGGAGGTGAGCGGCCACTCAGGGTGATGGTCAGCTGGGCGTTCGGATGGTTACAAGGGGAGGGGGCGCAATGGGAGCTGCTTTATCCCGGGTTTATCTGGCCAAAAATATCAAGACGGCGAGATAAGGGGGTTATCAAGGGGCAAGAATGGGGCAGAAGGATATCAAGGTTTTATCAAGACGGCTGTGTAATGTGATGTCAATGTACTGTTTTTAAATGGTTTTTATCAAAAGTGACGAGGCGGCGAAAAAAGTTGTCTCATATTTTTATCCGTTAGCTGGTCTTTATGTTTTCCGGGGATGAGAGGCCTAGTCTGTGCCCATTCTTTGGCGGGGCGTTCCGCCAAATGTGTATGTGACGACCCGACCTTTTATAGAACCGGAGATCTTATGTCCCTCGATACGAGCAAGAAGATTGGCCTTATCGCCTGTACAGGTGTGGTGGCCGGCAACATGATGGGGAGTGGCATCGCGCTGCTGCCTTCGGCACTGGCCACCATCGGCTCCATCTCTGTCTTTAGCTGGGCAATCTGTCTGGTAGGCGCCATGGGCCTCGCCTTCGTCTTCGCCCGCCTTGCTACCAAGAACCCGCAAGAGGGTGGCCCCATTGCTTACGCTGGCGAGATCTCTCCGGTGTTCGGTTTCCAGACCGGTGTGCTTTATTACCACGCCAACTGGATCGGTAACCTGGCAATCGCCATTACCGGCGTCTCCTACCTCTCGGTCTTCTTCCCCATTCTCAATAGCCCAATTCCGGCCGCCGCAGCCACCATCGCTGCCGTCTGGATCTTCACCTTCGTCAACCTGCTTGGCGGTAGCTGGGTGAGCCGACTCTGTACCCTGGGTCTGGTGCTGATCCTGCTGCCGGTTGTCGGTACTGCGGTGATGGGCTGGGGTCATTTTGATGCCACTGTCTACAGCCAGAACTGGAATACCACCAGCGGCAGCGATCTGCATGCGGTCATCAGCGCCGTGCTGATCTGCCTCTGGTCCTTCGTCGGTGTTGAATCTGCCGCCGTCTCTTCCGGCATGGTGAAGAACCCCAAGCGCACCGTACCGCTCGCTACCATGCTGGGTACCGGTATCGCGGGTGTTATCTACATCCTCTCTACCCAGGTGATCAGCGGCATGTTCCCGGCCGGTGAAGTGGCTGCTTCCGGCGCCCCGTTTGCCATGGCCTCTTCCGCCATCTTCGGTAGCTGGTCTGCACCATTCGTCTCTGCCTTCACCGCCCTGGCCTGCTTCACCTCGCTCGGTTCCTGGATGATGCTGGTGGGCGAGGCGGGCAAGCGTGCCGCCAACGACGGCAACTTCCCGAAAATCTACGGTGAAGTGGACAAGAACGGCGTGGCCAAGAAGGGTCTGATCCTGGGCTCCCTCAAGATGACTGCCCTGATGGTTGGCCTGACCGCCTTCACATCCCAGTCCGCCCACGCTGCCGATCTCTTCAACGTGCTGACCACAGATGCGGTGCTGCTGACCATGCTGCCCTACTTCTACTCCAGCATTAACCTGATCCGCTTTGAGGGCATGACCTCCCGCAGCATCGGCGCCATGATCTTCTCCGGTGTGGCCTGTGTCTTCTGTCTGGTGGCCCTGATGGGTGCCAAGGGTTCCAACCTTACCGCTACCTTCGTGGTGTCGCTCATCATCCTGATGTTCTACGCCAAAAAACAGGGTCTGCGTCAGCACGACGCCCTGCTGAGCGAACAGCCCAGCAACTAATTCCCCCTTTTATCTTCCGAGCGCTCTTCACTCACCATCCCTGATGGAGAGCGCCCCTTTACGTGTGGAGCATTACGATGAATATCATTGCCATCCTCAACCACCTGGGCGTTTTCTTTAAAGAAGAACCCATTCGCCAGCTGCAAGCCTCCCTCGAGCGCAAGGGTTTCGAGGTTGTTTATCCGGTCGATGTGGCCGACCTGCTGAAACTGATCGAGAAGAACCCCCGCGTTTGCGGCGCCATCTTCGATTGGGACAAATACTCTCTGGGCCTGTGCAAGGAGATCCACGATCGCAACGAGAAGCTGCCGATCTTCGCCTTTGCCAACGACCAGTCCACTCTGGACATTCACCTGACCGACCTGCGTCTGAACGTGCACTTCTTCGAGTACCGTCTTGGCATGGCCGATGACATCGCCCTCAAGATGGGTCAGGCCACTCAGGAGTATCAGGACGCCATCCTGCCGCCGTTCACCAAGGCACTGTTCAAATATGTAGAAGAGGGTAAATACACCTTCTGTACTCCGGGTCACATGGGCGGTACCGCCTTCCAGATGAGCCCGGCCGGCAGCATCTTCTATGACTTCTACGGCCCGAACGCGTTCAAGGCTGACGTATCCATCTCCATGCCGGAGCTGGGCTCCCTGCTGGATCACTCAGGTCCGCACAAGGAAGCCGAAGAGTACATCGCCCGTACCTTCAACGCCGATCGCTCCTACATCGTTACCAACGGCACCTCCACTGCCAACAAGATCGTCGGCATGTACTCAGCGCCGGCCGGCAGCACTGTGCTGGTTGACCGCAACTGCCACAAGTCGCTCACTCACCTGATGATGATGAACGACGTGACGCCGATCTACTTCCGTCCGACCCGCAACGCCTACGGCATTCTGGGCGGTATCCCGCAGAGCGAATTCAGCCGCGACACCATCGCTGCCAAAGTCGCTGCGACGCCGGGTGCCCAGGCTCCCCGTTACGCCGTCGTCACCAACTCCACCTATGATGGCCTGCTCTACAACACCGGCTTCATCAAGGAAGCGCTGGATACTCCTTACATCCACTTCGACAGTGCCTGGGTGCCTTACACCAACTTCAGCCCGATCTACGAAGGCAAGTGCGGCATGAGCGGCGAAGCGATGCCGGGCAAGGTGTTCTATGAAACCCAGTCCACCCACAAGCTGCTGGCGGCCTTCTCCCAGGCCTCGATGATCCACATCAAGGGTGACGTGGAGGAAGAGACCTTCAACGAAGCCTTCATGATGCACACCTCCACCTCGCCGCAGTACGGCATCGTGGCATCGACCGAGATCTCCGCTGCCATGATGCGTGGCAACACCGGCAAGCGTCTGATCAAGGACTCCATCGATCGCGCCATCTCCTTCCGCAAAGAGATCAAGCGTCTGCGTGATCAGAGCGAAGGCTGGTTCTTCGACGTATGGCAGCCGGACAACATCGACACCGTCGAGTGCTGGAAGCTGGATCCGAAAGATGACTGGCACGGTTTCAAGGACATCGATGACAACCACATGTACCTGGATCCGATCAAGGTCACCCTGCTAACCCCGGGCATGGGTCGTGATGGCAAGCTGCTGGAGAAGGGTATTCCTGCTTCACTGGTCTCCAAGTTCCTGGACGAGCGCGGCATCGTGGTCGAGAAGACCGGTCCTTACAACATGCTGTTCCTTTTCTCCATCGGTATCGATCAGTCCAAGGCGATGCAGCTGCTGCGCGCCCTGACCGAGTTCAAGCGTGGTTACGATCTGAACCTGACCATCAAGAACATACTGCCGAGCCTCTATCGTGAAGACCCTAGCTTCTACGAAGGGATGCGCATTCAGGAGCTGGCCCAGAGCATCCACGATCTGACCTGCAAATACCGTCTGCCGGAGCTGATGTTCAAGGCGTTCGACGTGCTGCCGGAGATGAAGATGACCCCGCATGCTGCATGGCAGCAAGAGCTGGCGGGCAATCTGGAAGAGGTGCCGTTGCGTGACATGGTTGACCGCATCAGCGCCAACATGATCCTGCCGTACCCGCCGGGAGTACCGCTGGTACTGCCGGGCGAGATGGTGACCCAGGATTCTCTGCCGGTGCTCGAGTTCCTCGAGATGCTGTGCGAGATCGGCGCCCACTACCCGGGCTTCGAGACCGACATCCACGGCCTCTATCGTCAGGCCGATGGCAGCTACACCGTCAAGGTGCTGCGTTAATCGACAGTGACAACAGTCGAAAGTGACAACAACGGGCCGCAAGGCCCGTTTTCCCCTCCGGAATTCCTGTTCTTATTGCGTGAGTCGCCAACCATGAAGCGAGTGCTCTCCATTCAATCCCACGTAGTCTTTGGCTGTGCCGGCAACAGCGCCGCCGTTTTTCCCATGCGTCGCCTCGGGATCGAGGTGTGGCCGATGAACACGGTGCAGTTCTCCAACCACACCCAATACCGTGAAGGCTGGCAGGGGATGGTGATGCCCGGCGGCCATATCCGTCAGCTGGTAAACGGCCTGGCGGAGATCGGTGTGCTGGCCGAGTGCGATGCGCTGCTGAGCGGCTACCTCGGCTCGGCCGAACAGGGGGAGGAGATCCTGGCGGCGGTGGCTCGGCTCAAGGCGATCAATCCGGCCGCCCTCTACTTTTGTGACCCCGTGATGGGTCACCCCGACAAGGGCTGCATAGTGGCACCCGGCGTCGCCGATTTTCTGAAAAACCGGGCACTGGCCTGCGCCGATATGCTGGCCCCCAATCTGCTGGAGCTGGAACAGCTCACCGGCCGCGATATCCGCAATGTGCCGGAGGCCATCGAGGCGTGCCAGCAGCTGCGCGCGCAAGGGGTCAAGCTGGTGATGGTCAAGCATCTGGGCAAGGCCGGTTTTGCCATGGACCGCTTCGAGATGCTGCTGGTGTGCGAGGAGGGGACCTTTCATCTTTCCCGCCCGCTCTACCCTTTTGCCCGCCATCCCATCGGGGTGGGGGATCTGCTGAGCGCCACCATGCTGGCCAATCTGCTGGCCGGTTGTACCCCGGTAGCGGCGTTCGAACTTACCAACGCCAGCGTGGATGCGGTACTGGCCCGGACCTGGCTGGCGGGGGCCTACGAGCTGCAACTGGTTGCTGCCCAGCACGAGATGGCGCTGCCGCAGGTCTCCATCCGGGCGACCCGCCTCTGAGCTGTTTGTACCAACAGCAGAAACAACAAAGCCCTGATCATCAGGGCTTTTTATATTTCAGATTCGGGGAGAGGGCTTAGTCTTGCGGGCTTTTGAGCGCCTTGACCACATCCTCTTTGGGCTCCAGCTCCTTGACCTGATTGAAGATCTCCAGCTCCCCTTGCGGGCTGACGGTGTAGGCATCGGCATCCTGATAGCTGCCGCTGCCGGCGCTCTCGATGATGACCACCAGCTCGGGCTGCTTGTCGCCATTCAAATCGACCAGTTTCAGCTCCCGGATAAAGCCGTTGCGAGCCATCACCTTGCCATCCTGAAACTCATCCAGTGGAAACTGGGCGTTCTGACCCGAATAGAGTCGCACGTCATAGCTGCCGATGGAGGCAGGTTCACCGACCCCCTGCGCCACCCGGATCACCTGCCCGGAGGGCAGGGTCAGTTGCTTGTTAAATCCCTCTTCGGCTTGTGCTTGCGCCGCCAGCGGCAGGGCCAGCAGCCCTGCCATGATCAATGCTCTGTTCATCTTGCAACCTCTTGCTGTCTGTTGAGGGCGGGCTCCCGGGGAGCCCGCCCTGATGCTGTTACCAGATCTTCACCCGCTTCTGGGGTGGCAGATAGAGCTTGTCCCCCGGCTGGATGTTGAATGCCTCGTAGAAGGCGGGAATGTTCGGCACCACGCCGTTGACCCGGTACTCGGGGGGCGAGTGGGGGTCGGAGCGCAGCAGCATCTGCATCAGCTCGGGGCGATACATCCCCTTCCACACCTGCGCCCAGCCGAGGAAGAAGCGCTGTTCGCCGGTGAAGCCGTCCAGCACCGGTGCCTCCTTGCCATCCAGCGACAGCTCGTAGGCCTTGTGGGCGATGGTGAGACCACCGAGATCACCGATGTTCTCCCCCAGGGTAAACTGGCCGTTGACGAACTGGCCGTTGATGGGCTCGAAGCGGTTGTACTGGGCCACCAGACGGCTGGTGCGGAAGCGGAACTCCTTGAGATCTTGCGGTGTCCACCAGTCGCGCATCATGCCGTCGCCGTCGGATTTGGCCCCCTGATCATCAAAACCGTGGCCCATCTCGTGGCCGATCACCCCGCCGATGGCGCCGTAGTTGACAGCGTCATCCGCCGTCATGTCGAAGAAGGGGGGCTGCAAAATGGCCGCAGGGAAGACGATCTCGTTGTTGCTCGGGTTGTAGTAGGCGTTCACTGTTTGCGGCGACATGTGCCACTCGTCCCGGTCGACCGGCTTGCCGAGGCGCGCCAGACTGTCTGCATATTCAAAGGCTTGCGAGCGTTGCAGGTTGCCCACCAGATCATCCGGTTTGATGGCGATGGCGCTGTAATCCTTCCACTTGTCGGGGTAGCCGATCTTGGGGCGGAACTTGGCCAGCTTCTCGAGGGCCTGCGCCTTGGTCTCGGGCGACATCCAGTCGAGCTCCTTGATGCTCTGGCCGTAGGCGGTGCGCAGGTTCTCCACCAGCTGCTCCATCCGCTCCTTGGCCGCTGGCGGGAAGTAGCGGGCCACATAGAGCTGGCCGACCGCTTCACCCAGATGATCGTTCAGCACCCCGAGCGCCCGCTCCCAGCTGGCGCGCTGCTTGGGCGTGCCGCTCAATGTGGTGCCGTAGAAGGCGAAGTTGGCGCGGTCGGTCTCGCTGTCGAGATAGGGGGCGTAGTCGGTCAGCAGTTGCCACTTGAGGTAGGCCTGCCAGTCGGCGATGGGGGTCTGGGCCATCACCTGATCCAGCGCGCTCAGATAGGTCGGCTGACCGATAATGAGCTCCGGCTGGGAAGCAATGCCCGCGGCGTTCAGATAGGCCTGCCAGTCGAGGTGGGGGGCGAGCCGTGCCAGTTCGCTGGCGGGGCGCTTGTTGTAGTTCTTCTCCCGATCTCGCAGGGCGACGTTGTCCCACTGGATGGTGGCGAGCCGGGTTTCGAGGGCCAGAATCCGTTTGGCCTTGCCGCTCGGGTCAGATTCCCCGAGGCGGCTCAGCATGGCGGCGATATGCTGCTGGTACTTCTGGCGCAGGGCCTGACTCTCGATATCCTGCTTGAGGTAGTAGTCCCGATCCGGCAGCCCCAGTCCACCTTGATAGAGGTAGACCGCATAGCGGTCGGGGGACTTGGCATCGGCGTCGATCCAGATGCCAAACGGCGCGCCGCCGCCCATGCGGCCCGACTGGGCAAAGGCACGGGCCAGTGCTGCCTGATCACCGATCCGGTCGATATCGGCCAGCGCCGGCGCCAGCGGGGTGAGCCCCTTGGCGTCACGGCCTGCCTGATCCAGATAGCTGGCGTAGAGATCGCGGATCTGCTGGGTCGGCGTGCCGGTGGCGGCCTCCTGCTTGGCCAGCCCCTCGACCAGCACCCGCACATCGGCGAGGGATTTGTCCCGCAGCATGTAGAAGGCGCCATCGGCGGGGCGATCGTCGGGGATCTTGGCGGTGGCGAGCCACTTGCCATTGACGTAGCGGAAGAAGTCATCGCCGGGTTTGACCTGGGGGTCCATATTGGCCAGCGCCAGCCCGGAGTGTTTGGGGGAGTCTTGCGGTGCCTGACTGCAGCCAGCCAGCAGTGCCAGTCCAATCAGGCCGGCCAGTAAGCTTTTCTTATTGTTCATCTTGTTTGATTCCAATTCGGATTGTTTGCTTCCCTGCCCATCTTCCTTGCTCCAATCAGTTGTGCGACCGCCTTGCGGCCAGCCTGGTGGAGAGGGCGGGCGAGCCTCACTCTAGCAGCAGGGTTGCAGCTTGATAAGCCCGACTCTGCTAAGATCGGCCGGTCCGTTTTGGGGAAGCCTATGATTTCTCATCTTTATTCTCGCTTTTGTCTGACTATGCCAGCACCAGAAGGTTCCACCGGTCTGCTGGTAGCCTTCAGTGGCGGCCTCGACTCTACCCTGCTGCTGGTGCTGGCGGCACAGTATGCCCGCGAGCACAGCCTGTCACTTCGCGCCCTGCACGTGCACCACGGCCTCAGTCCCCATGCCGATGAGTGGGTCGCTCATTGTGACGCCGTGTGTCAGCAATTGGCGGTGGAGCTGCTGGTCGAGCGAGTGACTCTGGCCCGTGGCAATGGCGAGAGTCTGGAGGCGCAGGCTCGCACCGCCCGTTATCAGCGGCTGACCGCTAGGATGCGGGAGGGGGAGTGGCTGCTCACCGCCCACCATCAGGACGATCAGCTGGAGACCCTGCTGCTGGCCCTCAAGCGCGGCGCCGGTCTGCGCGGCTTGGCGGGGATCTTGCCAAGCCAGCCCTTTGCTGGCGGCCTGTTGCTGCGGCCGCTGCTCAATATGAGTCGCGCCGAGCTGGCCGAGGCGGCAGCGAGCCTCCCCTTTGGCTGGGTGGAGGATGAGAGCAATCAGGATGTGAGCTATGACCGCAACTTTTTGCGCCAGACGCTTATCCCCCAGCTCAAGGCGCGCTGGCCCGCCATGGCCCAGACCGCTGCGCGCAGCATGGCCCTGTGCGCCGAGCAGGAGGCGCTGCTGGAGGAGCTTGCCGAGAGCGACTGGCAGCTGGCGGGCGAGGGGGAGGCACTCCATATCGGCCCGCTGCACGCCCTTTCACCCACCCGGCGCAACAACCTGCTGCGCTACTGGATCCGCCGTCAGGGGGGGGAGATGCCATCCCGTGAGCAGCTTGCCCGGCTCTGGCAGGAGGTAGCGCTGGCGCGCGGCGATGCCAATCCCCAGCTCAACTGGGGGCGCCAGAGCTGCCGCCGTTATCAGGAGCGGCTCTATCTGGTGAGCCCTGACCTGCAACCCTGTCATCAGGTATTGCCGCTGACCGTGGGCGAGCCGCTGACCCTGCCGGACGGGTTGGGCGAGCTGGTGGTGCGCATGGCGGAGCACGGCGAGGATCTGCTGCGCTCCCCCCGAGCGGATGAGCCGCTCTCGGTGCGTTTTCAGGTGACGCCCGGGATCCCCCTCAAACCGGTGGGGCGGAGCGGCAGTCGGCGGATGAAAAAGTTGCTGCAGGAGTATGGCGTGCCTTCGTGGCAGCGGGGGCGCATCCCCATCCTCTACTATGGCGAGCAGGTGGCGGCGGTGGTGGGGCTCTTTGTCTGCGACGGCTTTATGGCTGAGGGAACTGGTCTGGTCTGCCACTGGCAGGGAAGCGGTGCCGCCCCCATCATGCCCGAGCAGGATCTTGCCTGAGGTGATCTCGGCGTAACCTCAAAAAAAGAAGCTCCGGTCACATGGCGCGCATGTGCCGGAGCAAAGAAGAGTTCGGGATTATTCGTTAGGGCTGGCCTTGCCTGCTTTCTTGCGGGCGTAGAGGTGGCTGTCGGCCGCCTCGTAGAGGCTCGGCACATCGACCCCGGATTGCCAGCTGGCGGCGCCAAGGCTGCATCCGACCGAGAAGGTGCTGAGCTCCTTGTTGGTCATCAACATATGCTGCAGTCGCAGCCAGACCGGGCGCCACGCCTCGGGTTCGGCCGGTTGCAGCAGCAGGGCAAATTCATCTCCCCCGAGCCGGAAGGCTTGATCCGTGCTGCGGATACACCCCTTGAGCAGCTGGGCGAAGCGGCTCAGCACCAGATCCCCCACCGGATGACCCCAGGTGTCATTGATCTGCTTGAAGCGATCGAGATCCAGCAGCACCAGCACCAGACCGTGAGGCTCGCGGCTATGCTGCTCGATGGCGCGACCGATGGCCTCGTCAAAGTAGGAGCGGTTGCCAAGGCCGGTCAGGTGATCGAGCCGGACCAGCTGATCCAGTTTTTCCAGCCGCAGATAGAGGGGCAGCAGCAGGCAGAGCAGCTGATGGTATTGCATCAGTACCCGTTGCTGGCTGCCGCTCAGCGGATGTTCCAGCTCGTAGTGGAGCTGGCCGAGCAGCTGGCCATGCTGACCGCGCAGTTCGAACGGATAGTTGTGCAGGTTGAGGGTGGCCAGCGGCGGGTGCTGGATCAGCACATGGGGCTGGCCACAATCGAGGTAGAGACCGTGGATCCTGACAATTCTTGCCGCACGATCGGCAAAAGTTGTCAGCAGACCGCCGAGATCGCTCTGCCCCAACAACTGCTCGAGCAACTGGTTGCGTTCAACGCTGGGCAACGGCGTGAGCCGCTCCATCTGGCGAACCCACTGCTCGATGCCATGGCTAAAGCCATTAAGTGACGACGTATTTTCCATGGTCTTCCACCTGTAACACCTGACTACTGTCTCCTCCCTGCAATTGGCATGCCCAATATATCTTTCCTGCCCGCCAGATCGGCTGACTAAGCTTAAGTCGATAAAAGGAGAGGGAAATTTGTACACCGACCTGTTGATCCTGCTGTTCGCCGCCGTGCTGCTGGTGGCAACTTTCCGGCGTCTCGGCTTGCCGGTTATTCTCGCCTACCTGATTGCCGGCGTCTTGCTCGGCCCCCACGGGCTGGCGGTGATCACCGGTCAGTCGATCATGCAGACCATTGCCGAGCTGGGGATCGTCTTTCTGATGTTCTCGCTGGGGTTGGAGTTCTCCCTGCCGAAATTACTGGCGATGCGTCGGTTGGTGCTGGGGGTGGGGATGTTGCAGGTGCTGCTCACGTCACTGCTCTTCTTCGCCATCGGCTGGTGGTGGGGGCTGGGTCTGGCCCAGTCGCTGGTGGTGGCGGGAACGTTGGCACTCTCCTCCACGGCTGTGGTGATCAAGCAGCTCGGCGAGCAGAAGCAGCTCCATACCCGCCGCGCCCAGCTGGGGGTGAGCGTGCTGCTGTTTCAGGATCTGGCGGTGGTGCCCCTGCTGGTGATGATCCCTATCCTCGCCCAGCCGGAAGTGCAGGGCAGCGCCCTGGCCGCCGAGATCGCCTGGGCCACCCTCAAGGGGCTGTTTGCTCTCTTTACTCTGCTGGCGGTGGGCAAGTGGTTGCTGCCGCTGCTGTTTCACGAGGTGGCGCGAGCTCGCTCCGACGAGTTGTTCGTGCTGAGTGCCCTGCTGGTGGCGCTGCTGGCCGCCTACATGACCCATTCGCTGGGGCTGTCGATGGCGCTGGGGGCGTTTCTGGCGGGGATGATGCTGGGGGAGTCCCACTACCGTCATCAGCTGGAGGTGGACATCAAGCCCTTTCGCGATGTGCTGATGGGGCTCTTCTTTATCACCATCGGCATGGCCATGGAGTGGGAGCTGGTGGCGCGGGCTTGGTGGCAGGTACTGATCTGCGTGGTGCTGCTGGTACTGTGCAAATCCCTGCTGGTACTGCTGGCCGGGCGGCTGATGGGGGAACGAAAGCGCGACAGCATGGCCGCCGGTATCATGCTCAGTCAGGTGGGAGAGTTTGGCTTCGTGCTGCTGGCACTGGCACTGCACCACGGCTTGCTGGATCAGCAGCTGGTCTCACTGCTCATCGGTATCGGCATCATCTCCATCGCCATGACCCCCTGGCTGGTGACCCAGGCCCATTCGCTGGCCCGTAGCCTCACCGATCCGGCGCTGCTGACCCGCTCCGAGGTGGCACAGTCGGGCCTGAGCAAAAACCAGCATGTCATCATCGCCGGGTTTGGCCGGGCGGGGCAGACCTGTGCCCGCTTTCTCAAGATCGAGGAGATCCCCTTTCTGGCCCTAGACCTCGACCCGGAGCGGGTGAGCGAAGCCAAGCTGGCGGGGGAGCAGGTGGCCTTCGGCGATGCCAGTCGCCGCGATATTCTGCTGGCCGCCGGCTTGTTGCGGGCGCGGCTGGTGATCATCACCTTCGATGACCGCAAGCGGGTGGAGGCTATGCTGGCACTGATCCGCGAACTGGCGGGGGATCTCAAAGTGCTGGTGCGTACCCGGGATGACAGTTTTCTGGAGCAGTACAAGCAGGCAGGGGCTTTCGAGGTGATTCCCGAATCCCAGGAGGGAGCCCTGATGCTGGTCTCCCACCTGCTGCTCAATTGCGATATCCCAATTGGCCGGGTGATCCGTCGGATGGAGCTGGAGCGCAGCAGCCAGTATCGCTTCCTGCACGGCTTCTACTGGGGGGATCAGAGTGCCAGCAATCTGGAGGCGGATCAGCTGCTTGAACGTCTCCACCCGCTGCTGCTGCACGATCAGGCGTGGGCGGTAGGCCGTGAAGTGCGCGAGTTGCCGCTTGATGAGGTGCGGATCAAGGAGGTGCAGCGCGGGGATCAGAGTCTGGAGCCCAGACCCGAGCTGGTGCTGGCGGCTGGCGATCGGCTGATCCTGTTTGGTACCGTGGTGGCGATGGAACAGGCTGAGCAGCGTTTGCTGGAGGGGCGCTGAGTCCCCTTGCACTCATCGGCCGCCCCCTTTACTCCCGCTCTTTTGGTAGCCCTTCGATATCGAGGAAGGCGACGACCCGCTCCCGCTCCCTCAGGGTGTCCTGATAGCCCAGCTTGATCAACTGCTGGCAGTAACCCGGATAGAACATCAAAAAGCTGGCCAGACTGCTGGTCTCATCCCCCTTCACGCCCAGCACCCGCAACAGCCGGCGCAACTTTAGCGGCAGTTTGCGCAGATAGGCCAGTGCGATGGTGTCGAGATCCTGACTCGGTTTCAGCACACAGGTCTCCACCCGCTTCAGCTTGAGGCGGTTGCGCTCCCGCTCCGGGATCAGATCCAGAGTCTGGTTGATGCGCCACAGCCGCTCCAGATCGGAGTTGAGGGTGTCAGTAAAGACCGTATCGAGCAGATGGCTGGCAATATTGGAGCTGGTGAGGTGGCCGTGGTGATGGGTCGGTGCCGAGTGCGCTGGCGGATCCAGGGCGATCAGAAGGATCCGTTCAGCCCCCAGATGGATGGCGGGGCTGAGCGGGCTCAGCTGGTGGATGGATCCGTCGCCGTAGAACTTCTCGCCGATCCGGGTGGCCGGAAAGACGAAGGGGAGCGCCGAGGAGGCGAGCAAATGCTCAGATGTAAGCACTGTGCGCACCCCGCGCCGTCTGGCCCGCTCCCACGGATGGTGGTCGGCACGCCCCTGAAAGAAGGTGGTGGATAGGCCGTCATCGTAATCCGACGCCGTGATGGCGAGCGCCTCCAGACTGCCGTAGAGGATGTTATCATCGATCCGATGATAGTCGATGAGCTGATCCAGCAGGCGGTGCAGCGGCGCGTTGTCAAAGAGGTGAAAGGCGTGGTTGGTGTGGGGGTTGATCAGCCCCGCCGACCCCTCGTACAACAACCGCCACAGCAGGCGCCCCGGGTGAAAATCGAAGATGTGGTGAGTCTCGAAGCGGCGCCAGACCCACTCCAGCTTGCGCACTCCCAGATGGAAGCAGGAGGCGTAGCAGGCCAGTGCAGTGACATTGATGGCCCCCGCCGAGGTGCCACAGAGGATGGGAAAAGGGATGCCGAGATTGCGCGGGTAGAGCTCCGCAATCGCCTTGAGGGCACCGACCTGATAGGCGGCGCGAGCACCGCCACCGGTGAGCAACAACGCTGTATTGGGTCTGGCCATATGCTGGCGCCTTATTGTGTACTGACAAGAATGTTCCCACTGACAAGTTAACTATAAGGCGCTGTATCAAATATAAAAACGGGCGCTCGCCCGTTTTTTCATGGCCCCATGTCAAAGGGCGCGGTGAGGATTTTCCGGCCGCGCCAGCTGATCGAAGGCGGCGAATACCGGGGCGCTGGCGAGGATGCGACCGTGGCCCAGACCCCGGGTGCTCACCAGCCGGGTATGACCATCCTGACTGGCCCGCAAGGAGTCGCTATGGGGGGCGAATCTGTCCTCCTCGTCATGCACGATCATTGCCGCACCGCTGCGACTGGCGAGGCGACCCAGCGGATCGACCGTGCTCAAGGGGTGCTGGTACTCTTGCTCAATTTCCTTGACCACCGCATCGAACAACCGGATGGAGTAGCCGGAGCGCGCCACCATGCCGTAGAGCTGGGGCACATAGTCGAGCACCGGCGAAATCAACAGCAGCGGCAGGGTATCGATACCCGGCTGACGGCTGGAGAGGGTGACGGCGCCTCCCATGCTGTGGGCGATGACCCCGTGCAGCGGGCCTGCTTCGCTGGCCAGCTTGGTCGCCAGCTCGTCGAAGGCGCGCACGAAACGGGGCAGGTGACCAGTGTTGCCCGCGCTCTGGCCGTGGGCCGGATGATCGTAGGCAATTGCGGTGAAACCCTGCGCGGCGATATGGCTCATCAGCGGATAGAACTGGCTGGCGCTGCCGGACCAGCCGTGCATCAGCAGCCACAGCGGCCCCTGACCGAGCCGATAGCTCATCAATACCCCTTCGCTGGTATGGACGGCCTGCTTCACCAGACCGGCTGGTTCGTGGCCACCGCGCTGGTTGCGCTGGGGGGTGAGCAGCAACTTGCTGGCGGTGCGCTTGGCATGGGTGGGGGCGAGTCTGTGGTGCAACCGGGTGCCGATCCCCAGCAGCCATTTGCTCGGGCTGAAGCGGCGGGTGTTGAAGTAGATCTTGCTGCTCATGGTCATCCTGTGGTTTTTATGTGCGAACGGTCGTGCTTTTTTGTCGGTTTTTAAAAAGTCGTGTTGAACGGATGCTAAAACATCAGCGCCAGCTGGCGAGCAGAGCATCCACTTCGGGCCAGAAGTGGCGAGCCGGATCCTGACACAGTTCGAGGTCGTTGAACACCTGATCCGCCAGATAGAGGCCATAGAGGCGATAAACGGCGCGCCAGGGATCCATCTCGCGTCGCCACTCGCCTGCGGCCTGACCCTGCACCACCTGACGGGCCAGATAGTCGAGCCAGAAGCGCACCAGTTGCCGGGCGGCTTGCTGCACCTGGCTCTTTTGCTCATGGCCATCCTGCACCGAGGTCCAGGCGTCGAGGAACATGCAGCGTCCGGCGAAGCAGTGGTTCCAAGCCTGCCAGGCACGCAGCAGGGCGATCAGCTTGTCGTGCTGGCTCTGGTGCTCCTGCTGGCGTACCGGCTGGATCACCCGCAGCCGGAACACCTCGGCGGCGTACTCCAGCACGGCGATCTGCAGATTGTCTCGGGATTGAAAGTGGGCAAACAGGCCGCTTTTCGACATCTCGCAGGCGCTGGCCAGCGAGCCGATGGTCAGGCTCTCCAGCCCTTGCTGGCTCGCCTGCTCAAAGGCTGTCTGCAAAATGTTGTCCCGGGTCAGGCGACCTTTGCTCATCACTCTCTCCTCGTTGGCGCTGGCAGCATAAAGTACGATCGTGCTAATTGTCGAGCAACAAATAGCCAGCATGGCTGGCTATGTCGTCTCGCGCGTGTCGCCGCGTTCGGGGCTCAGCTCTCCTTGATATCGAGCTGTTGCAGGGCGATAACCGCCTGAGTGCGGTTCTTGACGCCCAGTTTTCTGAAGATGGCGGTGATATGGGCCTTGATGGTGGCTTCAGAGACGTTGAGCTCCCAGGCGATCTGTTTGTTCAGGCTGCCATCGCGCAGCATGATCAGCACCTTGTACTGCTGGGGGGTGAGGCTGGCCAGCTTGCTGGCGAAATCGGGGCCATCTTCCGATTCGGGATGGAGCGAGATGCCTTCCGGCACCCAGTTATCCCCCCCGATCACCGTATTGAGGGCATTGACCAGCTCCTTCATCGGTACCGATTTGGGAATGAAGCCGAGCGCCCCGAGCCGCAATACCTGCTGGATGATGGCCGCATCTTCCGAGGCGGAGACCACCACGATGGGCAGGTCGGGATACTGGCCGCGCAGGTGGGCCAGCCCCTCGAAGCCATTGGCTCCCGGCATCTTGAGGTCGAGCAGCAACAGGTCAACTTCGGGGTGCTCGCCGAGCAGGCTGGTCAGGCTATCGATGGAGTCCGCTTCCAGCAATTGAGCGTCGTTGATGGCCATGTGCACCGCTTGGTAAAGGGCGCCCCGAAACAGGGGGTGGTCATCTGCGATGACGATGGTAAATTGGCTGTCCATATTTCGGTTAATGGCTCACATTGTTGCTAACTGATTGTTTTGAAAAATCAAACTAGCATCGCTCACCAAGAGGGTCAAACCCGCCGGTGCGCAAATGTGAAGCGACCATCGGATGTTTTGCCATCAGGGCAGATCGGCCGGTCGCAGGCAACTCATGCAGGAGGCAACAGATGGGATCCTTGGTATTGGCGGTGGGCACCGGCTCCACCTGGGCGATGCGGGCGGCACTGGTGCTCGCCATGAGCGGGCTGACGTGGCAGGAGCAGGTGTTCGATCTGGAGGATGCCAAGTCGCTGGCGCGGCTCAAGCGGCTGGCACCAGCCGGTCTGGTGCCCTGGCTCGCAGTCTTTGTGCCGAGTTGCACGCCGGATTTCGGCAGATCCGTTCTCTGTTCCCCTTCTTTCTTGGGGCGCCAACCCGTATCGATCCCCCGGTGGAGGTGGTCGGTGAGCTGGCCCGTTTGCAGGAGATCTGGTCGCAGGCGCGGGGCCCCTTCTACTTTGGCGAGGCGGGCATTGTCGATGCCTTCTATGCGGTGATGGCCTATCGGCTGGCCAGCTACGGCATCCTGTTGCCCGGTCAGGCCGGAGCCTATCAGCAGGCGCTGCTCTCTTGGCCTCTGTGGCAAGAGATGTTGGTCAAGGCGCGGTTGCAGTGGCCGGCGGCGCGCCAGCCACAGTGAACCGTGGCAGATAGATAAACGAGAGAGGGGAGCCACTGGCTCCCCTCTCTGTTGCTGGTCAATGTGGCTCAAGGGTTACTTCTGCCGACCGGCAAAGACCACCACTACCTTGTCATCCCCCTTCTCCCGCACGAAGGCGTAGGGAGCATCCGAGAGTTTCTGGTGGCTGCCTGCCGCAATGGCCGGATGGGCGGCGCGGAATTGGCCCAGTTGCTGCCAGTGCTTGACCAGCTCAGCCTTGTCTCCGCTGGCCAGCTCCTGCCAGTTCATGTCCGAGCGCAGCGCCTGATCGAACACACCGCCATCCTTGGCCAGCCCTCGGCCGGACTCGTCGCCGTAGTAGAGCTGGATGCCGCCTGGCAGCAGCATAAAGCTGTTGGCGACCCGGCGCTGTAGCGGCACATCCTGATAGTCGCCAAAGAACAGCTTGGTGTCGTGGGAGCTGATGTAGCTCAACACGTTGAACTCGGGATCCTGATTGATGCGGCTGGCGTAGCTGGCATAGGTGGGCTCGGCGCTGGCCATGCACTGGGCCTGGGGCAGGGCGAACTCGCGCTGATAGTCGAAGTTGATCAGGGAATCGAAACCGTTCTGATACCAGAAATCCTTGGCCACCCCGTGATCCCACACCTCGCCCACCATGTAGAAGGGCAGATCGTCGAGGGCCTTGCTCGGGTTGTTGGTCTTCCACTCCTTGAGTGCAGCGGTGCCCGCCTGCTTGAGCTTGGCCCACACCTCGGGCTCCAGATGCTTGACAGTGTCGGCGCGGAAGCCGTCGATGCCAAAGCGGCGTACCCAGTCGGTGTGCCAGGCGATCAGGTAGTCGCTCACGGTCGCGTCGGGCAGCGCCTTGGCGAGGGTATCTTTTTTCGCGGCCAGCAACGGCGGCAGCCCTACCGGTTTGGTCGATTCGGTGAGAAAGTCCGGCAGCCCCGCCACCGAGCCGGTGACATCGTCGGTGCCGGGCTGCGGGTAGCCGGGCAGACCGGCGCGCACCCAGTCACCACTCCACCACTTGTGCCACGCGGGTGATTGATAGTCGATGAACTGGTTGTAGCCATGCCAGTTGAGACCGCCGCTCGGGCGCCACTGGTTCCAGACGGTCGGCAGCTTGTCTGTGTTCTGTGTGAGATCGGTGAGCCCCAAATCCTGCAAGTCGGCGAGGGTAGCGTAACCGGCGTGGTTCATCACCACGTCGAGGATGATCCGCATGCCGCGCTTGTGGGCCTCGTCCACCAGGGTTTTCAGGCTCTCTTCATCGCCGTAGTTGGGGTCAATCTTGGTGAAGTCGAGCGCCCAATATCCGTGGTAGGCGTAGAAAGGGAAGTTGCCCTGCTCGCCACCGCCGATAAAGCCGTGCACCTGCTCCACCATGGGGGTGATCCAGATGGCGTTCATGCCGAGGCTCTTGATGTAGTCGAGCTTCTCGGTCAGCCCCTTGAAGTCGCCGCCGTGCCAGGTGGCCACCTCGTCCTGACCATCCTTCTGGCGGCCGAAGCTGTGGTCGTTGGCAGGGTCGCCGTTGTGGAAGCGATCGGTCAGCAGGAAATAGACGCTCGCCTGATCCCAGCTGAACGGTGCTGGCTTGGCTGCCTTGACCGGCTCGAGCAGCAGCAGGCCGCCGCTCTCTTTACTCGGGGTCAGGGTCAGTTTGCCCTGTTTGACCACCGCCTCCTGTTTCGAGTAGGCATCCCTCAGTCGGGTGCCGTCGGGCCAGACCCCTTTGAGCGATACCGTGACCGGGCCGCCATCCCAGCTGATGCAGGGCTCTTGTGGTGGCTGGCGTTTGAACTCGCTCTTCTTGGTCGCCCGCAGCACCTTGAGGCTGGGGGTATCCGGGTTGAAGGTGAACTGATACTCCCCGGCCAGCATCACCCGAAGGGTAAAGCTCTGATCCTTGCTGCATTTGTCCATGGGCTGGGCGGTGCCGAAGGGGAGCGGCTTGCTCTCGCTCGGGCCAAAGCTGGTACCGCAACTATTGTCTGCGTCGCTGATGCGGATCTGGTGGCTCCCCTTAGCAAGGGGATGGGTCAGCTCCACCGTGCCCTTGTCCAGCACGATCGGGGTCGCCACCGGTTGACCATCCACATAGAGGCGAACCTCGGGGGCGGCCATCGCCTGTTGGATGAACAGAGGGGCGGCCAGCAGGGCAAGCCAGAGAGGGGATAAGTGATGAGCACGACGCATAAGCCATTCCTTGAGCAGGGCAGTTCGGACAATGGCCCATTCTAGGAGCAGCAAAGCGCGCCTTGGATCGGCAAAATGCCGATTTGTGACTTCAGTTCAAATGGTTACGTTTTCAAGCCGAGGAAAGTGTGACGGAGAGGAGATGGGAGGCTCTGTCGATAAAATAGCGGCCATAAAAAAATGCCGGTCAGGTGACCGGCATTTGGTGTATCAGGCATCGTCGTCACATCAGACGGTGAAGAACTTGAAGTTGACGAAGGCCACCGCGATGAAGGAGGCAACCATGCCGCTAATGCAGAGCACAGCAGGGCGGATGGCGGGCCAGCGATGGGTCAGCAGAATGATGGCCAGCAGGGTCGGGTAGAGCCCGAACATGTAGCGCGGCATGGCGTTGAGGCCGGTCATCAGCGGGATGGTGCAGCAGATGAACATCAGGGTCGCTTCGGCCCAGCGCTTCTGGCTGAACAGGTAACCGTTCAGGCACCAGCCGAAGATCACCATGATGGAGAGGTAAGCCTTGCGGCCGCCCAGCTCGAAACCGCTCAGCCACCAGTCCAGCGGGCTGTCCATGTAGCGACCCCAGGCCACCTGAATGTGCTTGAAGGCGAAGGCATCGCCGGTCAGGTGATAGAGGTAGACCATGTAGGCAAACAGGCCAAACGGGATCATCCAGAGGGTGAAGACCACCTTGAAGGCTCGCTCGGTAAAGCGGAAAAATTCCTGCCAGCCGTAGGCCTGCAGCGCCAGGATCAGCACCGGGAAGACCATCATCACCCCCAGGTTGCGGGTGGCGGAGATACAGACCCCCAGCACGGCCACCATCAACCACTGCTCCCGATAGGCGAACAGGAACATCCCCAGCATCAGCGCCATAAAGGTCGACTCGGTATAACCGGAGACGAAGTAGGCGGAGAAGGGGGAGAAGGCGAGCAGCCAGACGCCGAAGCGGGCGGTATCGTCACCCAGCTTGAGCTGCCGCAACACCAGCAGCATCAGTGGCATGCTGGCGAAGAAGGAGATATTGGTAACAATGATGAGGCCGATCAGGCTCTCGACATTGAACAGGTTGGAGATGGCACCGGAGACCATCGGATAGAGCGGCATAAAGGCCCAGTTTGCCGCATTGCCCTTGCTCAGCCAGCGCGGGTAGAGATCGTAGCCATTTTCGATGATGCGCTGGAACCAGACGCAGTCGAACTGGCAATAGGCCTGCAGCGGGCCGATGTCGGGGGAGCCATAGAGCTGGACACCGAAGTAGCCCATGCCATACAGCGCCACCCGGCTCAGCATGAAGGCGGCGATGATCATCAGCCAGTCACGACCGCTGATGCGCAGTGACGGGCGATAGGGGAGTGCAGCCCCGGTTAGCGGGACAGTATTGGTCATATCATTCATCAGGCAAAAACCCAGACGCGAGAGAGAACGTAAGTGAGGACGGTAACGGTCAGGGTGGCGATGACCACCGGCAGCAGACCGGAGAGCCCCGCAAACAGCAGGCCGCTCAGGATCAGGTTACGCACCGCCAGCGAGAAGAGGGCAACCAGCAGAAACTTGCTGGCGGCTCCCTGCTTCTGGAAGGTGATGTAGCGGTGACCAAAGAAGGAGAACCAGAATGCGATGGCAAAAGCCAGCGTGGTAACCAGGTGCTCCGAGATGGTGGGCCAGGTATGAAACAGTGCGATGGAGGTGCCAAGGTCGACGAGGGTAGCCCCCCCGCCGACAAAACCGAAACGTACCAGCCGCCAGAATTCCTCGCGGGAGATCATTGAGGCGCTTGCTCCTGCTGCTCTTGCGGGTTGCTGTCAGCGCTCTGCGGTTTGGCCGCATCCTGCTTGGCATACTGGCCATAGACCCCTTCAATGAGGTAGACCGGGCGCTGTTTCACTTCCACGAACATGCGGCCGATGTACTCGCCGATGATGCCGAGCGACAACAGCTGGATACCGCCGAGGAACAGCACTACGGACATCAGGGAGGCGTAACCGGGTACGTCGATGCCGAAGAAGATCACCTGGGTGATGATTTTCAGGATATAGAGGAAGGCCACCAGCGAGACGCTGACACCCACATAGCTCCAGACCCGCAGCGGCCAGCTGGAGAAGCTGAGCAGACCGTCGAGGGCGAAGTTCCACAGTTTCCAGTAGTTGAACTTGGTTTCACCGGCGTGACGGGCCGGGCGCTCGTAGGGGACGCCAACGGCACGGAAACCGGCCCAGGCAAACAGCCCCTTCATAAAGCGGTTGCGCTCGGGCAGCAGCTTGATCGCCTCGACCACGCGACGGTCGATCAGGCGGAAGTCACCGGCGTTCTCCGGCAGCTTGGTGCTGGTGGAGAGGGCGTTGAAGAAGCGGTAGAAGCCACCGGCAGTCAGGCGCTTCATCGGGGTATCGGCGCTGCGATCGACGCGGATGCCGTAGACGGTGTCATAGTCACCGGTCTGCCACAGTTTGACGAACTCCAGGATCAGGGCGGGCGGGTCTTGCAGATCCACGTCCATCGGCACGATGGCATCCCCTTTGGCCTGATGCAGACCGGCGGTCAGGGCCGCTTCTTTACCGAAGTTGCGTGCCAGGTTGACCAGGGTCACGCGCGGGTCACGGGCGATGGCCTGCTCGACCACTTCACGGGTGCGGTCACGGCTGCCATCGTTAACGAATACAATTTCAAGCTGGTCTTTCAGCGGGGCCAGTTCGTTGTCTATCGCGTTGATGAAGGCATCGATGCTCTCTTCCTCGTTGTAAACGGGAACGACCAGAGAGAGTCGAAAATCTGGATGCGACATAAGAACGTCCTTATTTGGGATAGTTGTTTTTATAAAATGGTATTCGGGGCAAGGATCACTGGGCTACGGTCAAACGTACCGACTGCACATTGATGGGAGTAGGTGCCGAGAGCGCCAGAAAATTGGGGCGCTTGGGATCTGCCGTGAGCGAGTCACCGGGCAGACTGAGGCGGATTTCGTTGATGCCCGCTTTGGCCAGTTTCACCGTGGTGGTGAAGTCGTGACCCAGCGCCACTTTCAACAGAGCGCCGGCTTCCGGGCTGTTGATGCGAGCCTGTACGGTAAGCTGATCCGGATTGGCCGCCTGCTTGGGCAGCACAAAGTAGAGACCGCCCTGACCGCTGAGCAGGGTACCGTCATCGCTCGGCTTCTTGGCCCAGCCTTCGCTGGAGAGGAAGCGGCTCGGCTTGGTCAGATTGAGCTCGTTACCCGGCTGATAGGTCATGCTGGAGTTGTGTTCCCAGAAGCGGGTCTTGCCTTCCAGATAATAGAGTTTGTAGGCCAGGCTCACGTTGGGGTGAGCAGCCAGATAGAGGGTGTAAAGATAAAAACCGCTTAACGCCAGAATGGCAGTCAAAAAACCGAACTTTTTGTACGTCATATCACTCTCTATGCCTGACAGAATGGGTAGGCCGATGTCGCGCATATGCTAATCCAATTGCAAAAAAAGCATAGTGGATCACAAAAAAATATTTGGTCACATATTAACCCCTTTTTACCCCTGTTCCAAACGTTGCTGTTTCCCGGTTAAACAGGTCTCGCGGGGTGCAGGTTGCCAGTGGCGCTCCGGCGGAGCAATTGGCAAATAGACGTGCTTTGCTGCGTCATTTTCTAGCGGATGCGATAGTCATCTGGCCTCTATCGCCATTTTGCAGGGGGCGATTTATGATGACTCACTTATTCGTCAAGGATGACATATGAAGTGGATCTCTTGCTGTCTGTTGCTTGGATTATGGGCGCCAATGGCATTGGCCAAGGCCCTGTGTCCCGAGCCCATTCAGGTCGGTTACGATAACTGGCCCCCCTACCATTATTACGAAGCCGATTCACCGCAAGAGGTGCGCGGTTATGCCGCCGAGGTGCTGACGGCTGTGCTCACTTCCATGCACTGCAAGGTCCATTATGTGGAGCTGCCCTGGAAGCGGGTACTGCACGAAATGGAGCATGGCGAGATAGACATGGCGATGGAGGCGAATATCAATGATGAACGCGCCCGTTATGCCTGGTTTTCCGACTCCTACAACCCGGGGCGCACTTTGCTGTGGATCCGCAAGGGCAGCCACTATCCCGAGCAGGATCTGGCGAGCTGGCTGGCCAGTGGTTACTCCCTCGGCGTCACCAAAGAGTACTTCTATGGTGAGGAAGTGATGTCGCTGCTCGCTCGCTATGCCAAACAGGTGAGTGCGGTGAGCGACCAGCAAAATTTTGAGAAGCTGGCCCGCGGTCGGATCGACGGTTTCCTCGGTGACATGCTGGCTACCCCCAGCGCCCTTAACAAGGAGGGGATGAGCGGTCTGTTCACCAGTCACCCCATGGTGGTATCTGAATCGCCAAGCTTCTTTATGTTGGGCAAGCGCAGCTTTTCGCCGCAGTTCTTGCAACAATTTAATCAGGCGTTGGCGCGGTTCAAGGAGACAGATGCGTATGACATTATCTGGCAGCGTTATGCCCCCGGGCGCTAGCAAAGTATTGGCCGTTCACGCATCATGAGCGGCCTGAGTATCGGGTCTGCTTGTCAGGCCCGACAGAGTGAACAAACCGTTTTGAGGTACCCATGGGGATGAAGTATTGGCTGGCCCTTGCCAATCTGGTGTGGCTGGGATGTTTGCCCGCTGGCGCGGTACATGCGACCGAAGCACAAGTTGTGGTGGCGGCCAGTGAAACCGGACACGACTGGTATCAGGGCAGTCAGGCCGAACAGGCCCGTGTCGAGCTGGAGCAGCAGTTGCAAGAGGCTGTGCTTGCCCAGCTGCATCCCGATTTTTTCACGCTGTGGAAGCGTCTGCAGGCCACCCATGCAGACAAGCGTGGTGCCATCTATGACGACATTTTTACCAAGCTGAGCCGTTTCCAGCACGCCTGGCGGGGGATGGATCTGGTCTCTCGCGAGCAGATGAAGACCCTCAAGCTCGATTTGAACCGCCCTGTGGTGACCCAACCCAGCGATGATGACCTGCTCACCCAGGTGAAATCCCTGCGCCCCCAGGTGGCGGAATACGAGGCGGTGCGAGCCAAAGTGCACAAACTGCTGGCGATGCCGATGGCCAGCAAGTGGCCGACCCTCGATATGCCGACCCTGCGTGCCGGAGAGAGCTCCGCCGAGCTTGGCCAGATCCGCGCCATGCTCAACGAGCTGGGCGACAGCGCCCCGAGCCATGGTGATCAGATTTACGATGGTGATACCGAGCAGGCCATCAAACAGTTCCAGCGTCGTCACGGTCTCACCGCGGATGGCATTATCGGTCGTCAGACCCGCTCCTGGCTCAATACCGGCCCGCAAGTGCGCGCCAGCTTGCTGCTGCGTAACCTGTGGCGTCGCGATCTGGTGGATCAACTCGCCGGTGGCCGCTATGTGTTGGTCAATATTCCCGACTACCGCCTGAGTGTGGTGGAGTCCGGCAACGAGGTGTTTACCAGCCGGGTTATCGTCGGCAAGGAGCAGCGTGCCACGCCCATCCTCGCCAGCGAAATTCGCTCCATCGTGCTCAACCCCTCCTGGCATGTGCCGCGCTCCATCCTGAGCAAGGACATCCTGCCCAAGCTGGGTCGGGATCCCGCGTACTTGAGTCGCGAGCAGTTCGAGGTGATCGACAGTGAGGGCAATCCGGTGCAGTTCACCGAAGAGGGGTGGCATCAGGCGCTGGCCGCCGGTTTCCCCTATCGCCTGCGGCAAAAGCCGGGGGATCACAATGCCCTGGGGCGCTACAAGTTCTACCTGCCCAACAATGATGCCATCTATCTGCACTCCACTCCGCGCAAGGCGCTGTTCGAGCAGGGGGCGCGCGCCTTCAGTTCGGGCTGTATCCGGGTGGAGCATGCCGACGATCTGGCCGAGCTTTTGCTGGCCGATTCCCGCTATCAGCCGGACAAGGTGGCCAATATCCTCAAGGAGAGCCAGACCAAATGGTTGCCGCTCACCACGCCGATCCCGGTCTTTACCGTCTACTGGAGCAGCTGGATCGACGAAAATGGTCGCCAGCAACTGCGCAACGATATCTACGGATTTGATCGGGTCAGCTTCCAGAGCCGCCTGCTGTGATCCCTGCCACAGAGTGAAAAGCCCGGCCTGTGCCGGGCTTTTCTATGGGCGATTGAGGTTTGACAGGGCCCCCTGCCGGAGGGTAGTTTCAAGCGCCTGTATCACATTCAGTCAGTGATCTTATTCAACTATTTTCGCTTGAATCTGCGATGGACGAACCCCTTATGCTGGAACAAGAGATAAGTCGACGTCGCCTGTTGCTGGGAGCCGGTTGCCTGCTGGGCAGCTCGCTGATCTCCTTCCCTGCACTGGCCAGCCGCAGTACCACCGGGCGTGAACTCAGTTTCTTCAATCTCAATACCGGCGAGCGGGTGCGCGCCAGCTATTGGGAAAATGGCCACTATCTGAGCGACGGGTTGGCCGAGCTCAACCACATCTTCCGTGATTACCGGCGCAATGAAGTGTTCAACATCGACAAGAAACTTTTTGATCAACTGTTTCTGTTGCAGCACAAGCTGGGTCGGCGCAGCGAAATCCAGCTGATCTCCGGCTATCGCGCCCCGGCGACCAATCGTCAGAAGCGCCACAAGAGCCGCGGCGTGGCCAAGCACAGCTACCACACCCTGGGGCAGGCGGTGGATGTGCGGATCCCCGGCGTACAGCTGGCCCATCTGCGCAAGGCGGCGCTCCAGCTCAAGGTGGGTGGGGTCGGTTACTATCCCCGTGATAACTTCGTTCACCTCGATACCGGCCCGGTGCGCAGCTGGTAAAGGGGTTGGCAAGCTGCCAAGCTCTTCCCACCAGAGAGGAGATAGCGATGAAAAAGATAGTGATTGGCGGCCTGATCGCCCTGTTGTTGACCGGTTGCAGCAAGCTCAACCGTGAAAATTACGACCAGTTGAAGATGGGGATGAGTTACGCCGAGGCCAGCACCATTCTGGGCAAGGCGGAGCGTTGTGATGATGCCTTGGGCACTACCAGCTGCCTCTGGGGCGGGGAAGGGAAGAACATCAAGATCCGCTTTATCGCCGACAAGGCGACCTTCTTCAGCTCGGAAGGGATTAACTGAGTCGCAGACCGTCCATGAAAAAAGCGCCGCTCGGGCGCTTTTTTGTTGCTCGCAATCCAACCCGCCTCGCCAGAAGCTGGCGTACTCAGTGGGTCGCGTACTGGTAGTTGAAGGTGGGCAGACCCCACTTGAAGCGTACCGCCAGCAGCCGCAGTACAAAGCCGATCCCGATGGAACCGAACGCGGCCCAGTTGGTCGGCAAGCCCTGATCCAGCGCCAGACAGTAGAGGGCTGCGGTGATCAGCGAAATGGCTGCATAGAGCTCGCGACGAAATACCAGTGGAATGCGCTGGCAGAGCAGATCCCGCAGCACCCCGCCAAAGACCCCGGTCACTACCGCCATGATGCAGGCAATACCGGCGCCGTGGCCCATATCCAGCGCTCGGGCCGCACCGAAGATGGAGAAGACCACCAGTCCCAGGGCATCAAGGGCCATGAACAGCTTGCCGAGGTAGCGCATCAGGGGGGCGGAGACCACACCCGCCATCGCGGCTGCGGCAACCAGCAGCACGTATTCCGGATGTTCAATCCAGAGCAGCGGATAGTGGCCCAGCAGCACATCGCGAATGGTGCCACCACCGATGGCCGTCGCCGAGGCGATGATCACCACACCAAACAGATCCATCCGTCGCCGACCCGCGGCCAGCGCGCCGGTCATCCCTTCGGCCACCAGGCCAACCAAGAAGAGTGCATGTAACATGAGATATCCCAGGGAACGAGAAAGGCCAGAATCCTACCAACTCGTGTCATATGGGACAAGCTATCGAATGCATGCATTAATTTAATTCATGCTAAATGTGAAAAAGGCACCGTTTCGGGTGCCTTTTTCTAATCAATGTTCAAGGGTTAGCGCCCCAACTGCTCCTGCCGGTAGTGATCGACCCACATGGCGGTGGCGCCACAGATGGCGACCGGCATCACGAAGAGGTTCACCACCGGAATGGCGGAGAAGAGGGTCACCAAAGCGCCGAAGCTGAGGCACTTGCCACGGCGTTGCTTCAAGGCGTCACGCATGGTGATGAAGTCGATCTTGTGGTTGTCGAACGGATAATCCACATACTGGATCGCCATCATCCAGGCGCTGAACAGGAACCAGAGCACAGGCGCCAGGGTCTGGCCCACCACCGGGATCAGAAACAGGATCAGGCAACCGATAGCCTTGGGCAGGTAATACTTCAGCTTGGTCCATTCGCGGCCGAAGGTACGTGGCACATCCTTGACGATATCCAGCATGCCGCTGTCATTGGCGGGCTGGCCGGTGAGGATCTGCTCCACCTTCTCCGCCAGCAGGCCGTTGAAGGGGGCTGCTACCCAGTTGGCAACCGAGCTGAAGATAAAGGAGAAGACCACCAGGATGGTGATGAGGGCGATGGGCCACAGCAGATAGTCCAGCCAGTCGAGCCAGGCGGGGATCTGCTGATGGAGCCAGGCGAACAGGCCGTCCAGTTGCAGCAGCAGGGCATAGAAGGCCCCGGCAAACAGCACGAAGTTGACCAGCAGGGGGATCAGCACAAAGGTGCGGATGCCCGGTTGGCGAATAAGGGAAAAACCGCGCAGAAAGTAGTCTGCACCGCTGATTGAATCTTTGACCATATGGGGTGATTGGCTCATGTGAGCTCCATCTATGCATGGGAGAACTGCCAGCATATTACAAACAAGCCTTTGATTTGGTAAAGTCGCCGACTATTCCTTATTTCGTGCCGTGGCGACTGAAAATCGGGCATTGAATGGGGATGATGCCTGCATATTACAAACAAAGCCGGGTCTGGATTTGGTAAAATCGCCTGCCCGCCTCCTCATTATTTAGCCACTGATACAGGTCGCCATGCGTCTGAAACTGATCAAACTCGCCGGCTTCAAGTCGTTCGTCGAGCCGACCCGCATCGAACTGTCGGCAGACATGACCGCCGTGGTGGGCCCCAACGGCTGTGGCAAATCCAACGTCATCGACGCGGTGCGCTGGGTGCTGGGGGAGAGCTCCGCCCGCCATCTGCGCGGCGAGAACATGACCGATGTCATCTTCAACGGCTCCATCAATCGCAGTGCGCACGGGCGCGCCTCGGTCGAGCTGGTGTTCGACAATCCCCACAACCGGGTGCCCGGTGAGTTCGGCCGCTTTACCGAGATCTCGGTGCGCCGCGAAGTGCTGCGCGACGGCTCCAACCACTATCAGATCAACGGCCAGAAGTGCCGCCGCAAGGATGTGACCGACCTCTTCCTCGGCACCGGTCTTGGCCCCCGCAGCTACGCCATCATCGAGCAGGGCACTGTCAGCCGACTGGTGGAGTCACGTCCGGCCGATCTCAAGCTCTTTATGGAAGAGGCCGCCGGGGTTTCCCGCTACAAGGAGCGGCGCCGCGAGACCGAACAGCGCATTCGTCACACCCAGGAGAACCTGGAGCGCCTCGGCGATATTCGCGGCGAGCTGGGCTCGCGCCTTGACCACCTCAAAGCCCAGGCCGAGACCGCCGAGCGCTACAAACAGCTCAAGAGTCGTTCGCGCGCAGCTCGCGCCGAGCTGATTGGCTCCGAGTTGTGGGCGCTGGAGACGCGCCTTGGCGAGGCCAAAACCGAACTGGCGCAAGCCGAGCAGGCGCTGGCGGCGCTCGATGCCAAGCGCACCGCCGATGAGGGGCGCCACGTCACCCTGTCGGTCGCCAGACAAGAGGCGCAAGCCGAGCAGGCGAGCCGTCAGCAACAGATTTTTCTCGGCGGGCAGGCCATCGCCCGTCTCGAGCAACAGCAATTGCACCAGAGTGAACTGGGGCGCGACTGGCAGGCCCGTGCAGAGGCGCTGGGCGAGCGGATCGCCACCCGCAAGGCTCAGCTTGCCAGCCAGCAGGATCAACTGACCGAAGGGGTGTTGCGCGCCGAGCAGGAGAGCGCCCGGCTGGAGCAGTGTGAGCAGTTGCTCACCGAGCAGCAGGAGGCCCGCCAGCAGGCTAGCGAGGGGCTGGAGCAGGCCCGCCTGCGCCAGCAGCAGTGGCAGCAAGAGTTGGCCGGGTTGCAGGGCCAGCTCAACCAGACTCGCACCCGGTTGGGTGGCCTGCAGGAGCTGCAAGCCAAGACCCGGCTGGCCCGCCTCAAGCTGGAAGATGAACGCGCTGGCCCCCTCGGTACAGAGGCCGACGATCTGCAACCGGCCCTCGATGCCCTGAGTGGTGAGCTGGAGCTGACGCGGGCGGCCAATGGCGAGCTGACCGAGCAGCTGGCGCAGGCGGTCGACGCCCATGAACAACTCAAGCAGCAGCATGGCCAGCAGTTGAGCCTGCAGCGGGAGTTGGAGGCGCGGCTGGCGACCCTGGATCAGATCCTCGGCGAACAGATGGAGGGGGCGACCCTGGCGGATCGACTGCAGGTTGCCCCCGAGTGGGCACAGGCACTCGACAAGGTGCTGGGTCGCTGGCTCACCGCAACGCCGGCGGACGAGTGCGATCTGATGCAAGAGGGGCTCTGGATTGGCCCGGCGCAACCGGCGGTTGCCGGTACGCTGGCGGCGCAACTGGGCGGCGAGCACATTCCCGCCTTCCTCAACGCCATCTGGCTGGTGGAGAGCCGGGAGGCCGCATTGATCCGCCAGCCAAGCCTTGCGGCCGGTGAGTCGGTACTGACTCCTGCTGGCGACTGGCTGGGGCCAAACTGGGCCGATTTGGGACAGGGCGCGGCGCTCGGCACCATGGCGCTGCTGGGTGAGCGTGAGCGGTTGCATACCGAGCAGGAGAAGGTTGCCGCTGGGCTGGCACAGCTGAGCGAGCAACTTGTGGCTGCCGATGCCCGGCGTGCCCAGCTTGCCAGTGCGCAGGAGTTGTCGCAGCGAACCTTGCGCGAGCAAGAGCAGAAATGGCAACAACTGCGCGAAGCCTGGAGTCTGCAACAGGGTCAGCGGCAGGAGCGGTTGCAGCGGCTCGGTCAGCTCGGCGAAGAGCTGATCCGGCTCGATCAGGAGCAGGCCGAAGAGGCAGAGCGACTGGCCAGCGCCCGTGAACAACTGGAACTCGATGAGGCACGCCTTGCCGAGTTGCAGGTGCAGGGGGAGCCGCTGAAGCAAGGGTTGCAGCTCGCTCAGGAGCTGCTGACCCGCTGCGAGCGGGCGGTCGACGAGGCCCGTGCGCGCCGCGAGCAGCAACAAGCGGCCTGCCAGCGTTTGCAACTGGAGTTGGGCAATCTGCGCCAACTCATAACCCTGGGCGAAGAGGAGTTGGCGAGGCTTGGGCTGGAGCTGGCCGGGCTGAAAGGGCCGGATAGCGAGGCAGTGCCGGATCTGGCGCCCCTGCTGGCCGAGCAGCGCAATCTGGAGGCGCAGCAGCTCGCCTGCCATCAACGGCTTGCGGAGCTGGAGCGCCAGCTCGGTGAGCTGGAGCAGGCCAGAAGTGCCGATCACAAGCAGTTGGTGACGTTGCAAGAGAAGCTGGCAACCCTGCGCCTTGAGCGCGAACGCAACCTCACCCGTCGACAGGGGCTGCACGAGCAGTTTGAAGAGCTGGGGGTTCGACTGGTGGATCTCGATCAGGCGGTGTTGATCGCCGCTGATCGTGGCAAGCTGCGGCAGGAGATCCAGACTCTGGAGGCGCAAGTGGAGGCGCTCGGCGCCATCAACCTGGCGGCGCTGGAGGAGTACGAAGAGGCGAAAACCCGGGCAACCTATCTTGAAAATCAGTGCCAGGATCTCGAGCAAGCGCTGGAAACCTTGAGCCAAGCCATTAAAAGAATTGATAAAGAGACACAAATACGGTTCCGGGACACTTTCGATAAGGTCAACGAAGATTTAAAATCCCTGTTTCCAAAAGTGTTCGGTGGGGGCAGTGCCTGGCTTGAGCTCACCTCCGATGATCTTTTGGAGGCCGGAGTGAGCATCATGGCGAGACCTCCGGGTAAGAAGAATGCTACCATTGCCCTGCTTTCCGGGGGGGAGAAGGCGTTAACCGCGCTTGCGCTGGTTTTTGCCATCTTCAGACTCAACCCAGCACCTTTTTGTCTGCTGGATGAGGTGGATGCACCGCTCGATGAAGTGAACGTCGGTCGCTTCTGTTCTCTTGTCAAAGAGATGTCGAGCACAGTACAGTTCGTTTACATCAGTCATAATAAGGTCTCCATGGAGATGGCTGAGCAGCTGGTTGGCGTCACGATGCAAGAGCCCGGGGTTTCTCGCATTGTGTCGGTCGATATCGGTGAAGCCGTCGCTTTGGCTGAGCAAAACTAGAAAGAGAAGCAGCTAATGCAGGAATTGCGTTACATCTTGGTTGCCCTGGGCGGTATTGCTATTGCGGCATTGCTCATTCACGGGTTGTGGAGCAACAAAAAGAATCGTCAGGCACCGATCAAAGAGAAACCGATTGGACGGATGGACTCCAAGTCGCGGGATCGTGATAACGACGCCTTCGACAGCGATGGCATCGGCCAGGTACGCGTGGTCAGTGGTGGCCGTCGTGCCGAGCCCAAGCTGCGCAGTGAAGAGAGCCGCCAGCCGGAACTCGGTCGTCGCCCTGCCGTCCCCGCCTTTGATGATGAAGATGACGAGGACGATCTGCCGCCGCCCGTAGTGCGCAAGCCTGCTGCCCGCCCGGTTCCGCCGCCTCCTGTCTATGAAGAGGAGCAAGCGTTCGACGAACCGCTGCCCGAGGAGATCGACGAGGCGCCCGCCGCGCCGGTGCGCAAACCTGCTCAGGTCAATCGTCGTACCCCGGTCTACCGTTCCCGTCCCCAGCGCGAGCCCATGATGCAGTCGCTGGATGACGAGCCGCTGGTCGAGCCCGCTTACGCGACCGCCCCGACTTTTGGTGCCCGTGCAGAGACAGTCCGTACCGCCGACACAGTGCGTGCCGAACCGGTGCGTGCACCCGAGCCGGAATATCAGCCGCAGCCCCGTCATGTGGCTCCCGAGCCTGTTTATGAAGAGCCGGCCTATGTGGCACCTGCACCTGTGGTTGAAGAGCCGCGCATGGCGCCCCAGCCGGTCGAGAAGATCTGGCAGGATGTCTATGTCATCAACCTGATGGGCCGTCCGGGTCACGACTTGCAAGGTGCGACCCTGCTCTCATCCCTGATGGCGCTGGGCTTCAAGTTTGGCGAGATGGATATTTTCCACCGTCACGAAGATCCAAACGGTAAGGGTGAAGTGCTCTTCTCCATGATCAACATGGTCAAGCCAGGCACCTTCAATCCGTACCGGATGGAACAGTTCACCACGCCGGGTGTCTCCCTGTTCATGCAACTGCCGCTGCGCAGCAATGCCGCGTTTGCCTTCGAGGACATGCTGCAGGCTGCCGATCAGCTGGCCAGCGATCTCGATGCCATGCTGACCGATATGGATCGCAGCCCGCTGAGCGACGAGACCATTGCCCGTTACCGTCACGAGCTGGCTGCCTACGAGGCCAGTCGCGACTAATACGCCATGCGGGTCGAGTGAAGAAAAAGTGCGGTACCCTGGTACCGCATTTTTGTTTCTACCCCGGCCGTATGTTCAATCACACTTCGAGACTTTTTCATGAGCGACACCCTCTCCCGCCACCGTCAATTGTGTGAACTGCTTACCGAATATGGTCACCAGTACTATGTGCTGGATAACCCCACAGTGCCGGATGCCGAATACGACCGTCTGATGCGCGAATTGATCGCTCTGGAGGCTGACCACCCCGAGCTGAAAACCCCGGCTTCGCCGAGTGTGCGGGTCGGCGGTCAGCCGCTGACCGCCTTCAAACAGGTGCGCCACGAGATCCCCATGCTGAGTCTGGATAACGTCTTTAGCAGCGAAGAGTTGCTGGCGTTCGAACAACGGATGAGCGATCGCCTCAAGCGTGACGTGCGTTTCACCTTCTGCTGCGAGCCCAAGCTCGATGGTCTGGCGGTGAGCCTGCTCTATGTAAATGGTCAGCTGGTGCAGGCGGCCACCCGGGGTGATGGCGCCACCGGTGAGGAGATCACCGAGAACGTGCGCACCATCAAGGCCATTCCGCTCGCGCTGCGTGGCACTGGCTGGCCAGAGCGGCTGGAAGTGCGTGGCGAAGTCTTTATGCCCAAGGCCGGTTTCGAGGCGATGAACGCCAAGGCGCTGGCCGCAGGCGAGAAGGTGTTCGTCAACCCGCGCAACGCCGCCGCCGGCAGCCTGCGTCAGCTCGATTCACGTATCACCGCCAGCCGTCCCCTGAGCTTTTACGCTTACGGTGTCGGTGTTGGCGGCGAGCAACTGGGCGACTCCCACTTTGGCCGTCTCACCCAGCTCAAGGAGTGGGGGCTGCCGCTCAGTCCCGAGGTGAAGCTCAAAGAGGGGGCAGCCGGTTGTCAGGCGTTCCACGACGACATTCTGGCCCGCCGTGGCGAGCTCCCTTACGAGATCGACGGCGTGGTCTACAAGGTGGATGCTATCGCTCTGCAAGAGGAGCTGGGCTTTGTGGCCCGCGCCCCGCGCTGGGCGACCGCCCACAAGTTCCCGGCGCAGGAGGAGATGACAGAGCTTGAGAACGTCGAGTTTCAGGTCGGCCGCACCGGCGCCGTGACGCCGGTGGCCAAGCTCAAACCTGTGTTTGTTGGCGGCGTCACCGTCTCCAATGCCACTTTGCACAACGCCGACGAGATCGAGCGCCTTGGCGTGATGGTCGGCGATACCGTGATCGTGCGCCGGGCAGGGGACGTGATCCCGCAGATCGTGGCCGTGGTGGAGGCACAGCGCCCTGTTGATGCGCGTGAAATTCTCTTCCCGACCGAGTGCCCGGTGTGTGGTTCGGCAGTGGAGCGGCTGGAAGGGGAAGCGGTTGCCCGCTGCTCCGGTGGCCTGTTCTGCGAGGCGCAGCGCAAGGAGGCGATCAAGCACTTCGCCGCCCGTCGCGCCATGGATGTGGACGGCCTTGGCGACAAGATTGTCGAGCAGCTGGTGGACAAGGGGCTGGTGAAGACCCCCGCCGATCTCTTCAGCCTCAATGCCATCCAGCTGGCCGGTCTTGAGCGGATGGGGCAAAAATCGGCCCTCAATCTGGTGGCTGCTATCGATGCTGCGCGCAGTACCACCCTGCCGCGCTTCCTGTTTGCCCTGGGGATCCGTGAAGTGGGGGAGGCGACTGCGCTCAACCTTGCCAACCACTTCCTCACCCTGGATGCCCTGCGCGCGGCCTCGGTGGAGCAACTGCTCGAAGTGGCTGACGTGGGTGATGTGGTGGCCAAGCATGTCTACTACTTCCTGCGTCAGCCCCACAACGTGGAGGTGCTGGAAGCCTTGCTGGCTGCCGGCATCCACTGGCCGGCCATCGAGAAGAAAGAGGCCGCGGAGCAACCCTTTGCCGGCAAGACCTTCGTGCTGACCGGCACCCTGACCACCTTGTCGCGCAACGACGCCAAGGCGGCATTGCAGGCGCTGGGGGCCAAGGTGGCGGGCTCTGTATCTGCCAAGACCGATGTGCTGGTCGCGGGGGAAGCGGCCGGTTCCAAGCTGGCCAAGGCACAGGAGCTTGGCATTACCATCTGGAGCGAAGAGGAGTTGCAGCAGGCGCTGCAAGGCCAGAGCTGAGTTCGTCTCTCTGATAAAAAAACAACCCGGTATTCGTGCCGGGTTGTTTTTTATTCCCCCGCTATCACCATTTTTTGCGGGGGTGCAGCAAGCGCCTGAGCAATATTTCCCGAGTGCTCAGTTTGCTCAATCAGTATGGCAACACTCTACAAGGCCACCTGATGCATCAAGCCGAAGGGCGCATCCTCTCTCGAGGCTTATTCCTGTGGCTTGAGGAAGTTGCGATAGAGCATGTAGAGGTGGGCCGAGCTCCAGCTGAAGTTGCTGGCCCCCTGCATGGCGCCGGTCTCCGGATTGTAGTTTTCGCGGATGGGGCCGCTGCCCGCCAGTCCTTCGGCATTGTTGAACAGCTTGTTGACCAGTGCTTCGGCATCGCTGCGGTAGCCGTAGTTCTCCAGCCCCTTCACCCCGAAGTAGAACTGATCGAGCCATACCCGGCCGCGCCAGTAGATATTGGGATCGTAGGCCGGGTTGGTCAGCGCGGCTGTGCCCAGCGGAATCTTTGTGTTGAACTCCTGAGCGTTGAGCATGACCTCGCGCACCCGCGCCGCTTTCTCCTTGTCGGCGACCTCTGCCCAGAGCGGGCTCCACCCTTCCGGGCCACGGCCGCGGGCAGTCAGCAATTTGCCGACGCAGCCGTTGCCGTCAGCAACATCCCCCTGACCAATCTGGCGATCGTAATAGAAGCCTGACGCCTCATCGAACATGCAGCTGTTGATGTAACCAGCCAGCTGGGTCGCGCCATCGCGGTAGCGGCTCGCGTCGTCCGGCTTGCCAAGCAGGTCGGCCATGTCTGCCAGAATGCGTTTCTCTTTGGCGAGGAAGGCGTTGAGCTCCACCGACTCCTGATCGATGGAGAAGCCGATCAAATCGCCATTGTCCTGATGGTTTTCAAAGAAGGCGACGTTCCAGTCCTGACGTGCCTTGGCCAAATCTCCGCCATAGGTCTTGTCGGCATAACGTTGCAGCTGGCCCGGTTCGATAAAGCCGAAGCGGGCGGCGTTGTCCATGCCGGACTCCCAACCGGCGCCGTGCTGGGCACCGATATCCATGTCGCTGTAACCGCCCACGTTCAACACCTGTTGATAGAGCGGCATACCGGCGCAGGCATACCAGCTATCCCCCTCACTGGTACAGCTGGAGAGATCCAGCCCGGCGGGAATACCGTTGGAGTACTGCACCTTGAAGGTGATATTGCCGTACTCGTCATTGTGCTCCACATGCTTGGTGGCGCCATATTCGATGATGCCGTTGCGGTTGTTGTCCCGCGCGCGGTACCACCAGTCGTGGTAGGCCTGCAGCTTGGGATACATCTCGGCGATAAAGGCCTTGTCCTTGGTGGCGCTGTAGATTTCCCAGATGGCCCAGGCGGAGAGGGGCGGCTTGGTGTCGCGCTCGTTCCAGTTGCCGCCATCGCCACCGCGATCCGCCTGCTTGTTGTAGAAGATGGCGTCGATCACCATGCCCGCATCCTGTGGTCGCACCGGATCATCCGGCTGTACCTGATAGTCATACATGGCGCGCACGTTGTTCTTGGCCACCTCAGGGTTGAAGTGTGCCATGGCATAGGCGTGCTTCCAGCTGTCCCAAGCCCAGACGCCGTCGAACCAGCGGGCGGTATTGGAGGGGGTTACCCCGTCGTGGAGGATGGCGCCAGCTGGGGAGCGCCAGTTGCCATTGAGGGTCTCCATCGCCTTGACGGCGATGCGACGCTCCGACTCGGGGATCCCCTGATTGGAGAGACCCTTGGCAAGGTAGCCCTCCCAGCGGCGGATGGAGTCGGCAAAATAGCTGGCCGGGTTGGCCAGCAGGGCCTGACGGCTCTGCTGATAGCGGCTGGCGTCATCTGCGGAGTGGAGATAGCTCTGCAGGGTGTAGATATCCTCGCTCCCCTTGGCGGCCAGGGTAATGCTGGCGTCGCTTTGGTAGCCCAGTGTCTTCTGGTCGAGGGTGGTGCGACTTGGCAGGGTGCGGTCGATTCGATAGCGGGCGCTGCCGCTCTGCATGATGTTCCAGGTGCTGCGCAGTTTACCGAACTGGAATTCGATTCCTTTGTCGCTCTCGCTGATGGTGCGTGTCCAGCCTGGATATTTGCTGGCAATCGTATCCTTGGCATCCCATTGATTGAGCAACTCGCCCTGCCAGTTGAGGTTGAGGGTGAGCGGTGCATCGGTCTGGTTGATGAGTCGGGTGCGGATAAGAGCGGTGCGGGCATCGCCATAACGCAGCTCCAGCTCCAGCGTAAAGGGCTCGAACTCGAAGCGTTGCACCAGCGCTCCGGGAATGGCGTACACCTCCTGCTTGCGGGCGCTGGTGAGCGGGAACGGGCGGCCGCTCGCATCGCTGAGGGTAAGCTTGTCCAGCTCGCTGGCAAAGAAGAGGCTGTACTCCTCGGAGATGACCATGGGGCCGGTAAAGCCCCCCCACTCCTTGTCGCTGGCAGGCAGCAGGAAACCGTGCCATGCCCCCAGATCGAGCAGCGGGTTGTATTTGAGGTTGGAGTAGCTGTCAAAGTCGCGGAATTGGGTCGGAGTTCCCCGACGGTCGATCACGTCCTTGTACTGGATGGCCTGCTCCGGTTTGGCGACTGTGCTGCTCTCTGTCTGGTTATCGTTGCAGGCGGTCAGTCCGAACAGGGCGGTGCCTAGGGCTATCGAGAGTAAAGTTTTACGAAACATTTCTCGCTCCAATTCCGTTTATGTAGGTTAAAAGGAAGATTTTTTACGCTTATTTTTAGTGAAAAGGTGTTCGGTAGCCATTGTATGGCAAGGGGAAAGGGAGCGCTGGCGCGAGATCACACTCTGAAGAGGCGGCAATGTGAGCGGGATCACCGGGTTACATCAGGTTACATAGAATGGTGTTTAAGTAATATTTTACTTTTCGTTGCTCGCCAATCTGGCAGGGCAGGTGTGCAGGTATTGGTGGGGCGTCAGGCCGAACTCCTGTTTGAAGCGGGCGGCAAAGCGACTGGGGGAGTCATAACCGCAGGCGAGGGCGACCTCCAGCGGGGTCAGGCCCTGTTGCAACAGGTTGAGGGCGTGGCTCATGCGTACCTGAGCCAGCAACTGGCGAAAGCTGCGACCTTCGGCGGCCAGCTTGCGCACCATGGAGGCGCGGCTCATGGAGAAGTGGGGGGCCACCGCCTCCAGGGTGTGATCGATGCCGGGTTCCACCGCCAGGTAGCGTGCCAACCGTTCTGCGAGGGTCATGGTGCTGGCGGGAAAGAGTAACCCAAGGGCGTTGGCGGCCCGCAGCTCGGCATAGAAACCGCGCAGCAGTTCGGCCTGGGTCGCCTCGCTCAGTCCCCGTTCGGCCATGGTGCTGATGAGCTCGAAGCAGAAGGCGAGCCCGGGGGTGACCTTGACGGCGGGTTCCTCCAGATCGGCGTGGGAAGGGGCTGACTCTGCCAGCCATTCTGGTGGCGGCGGAGTGAGCAGCGTGATGGCGTGGGAGCGAAACTTGCCCTGCTCCGGCTGATTGACGAAGGTGAGCTGGTGGCCTGCCGGGATCAGCAGCCACCGCTCCCTGTCAAACGACAGACGCCGCTCGCGCCACCACAGTTGCTTGCTCCCCTGGGTGACCCAGATAAGGGTCGGGGCATAGATGAGCACCCGGTGCAGGGGCTGCTGGCGGATCCCGAGATAGTGGCTCTGTTGCAGCAGGGGAGTGCTCATCCGGTTGGCTCCTAGGGAGTGACAAAGGTGGCGGTCAGGGTGGCTTTGCCGAGCGCCATGCTGTTGAGCATGTAGCCTACCATAGCCGGCGGGGTATCAGCCTTTACCTCGAGATCATGAGGCAGGGCCCAGGCGGTGAACTGATAACGGTGCATGCCGTGACCAGCGGGCGGGCAGGGGCCGCCGTAACCCTGGCTGCCAAAGTCGGTGCGGATCTCCAATCCCTGCTTGAGCTTGCCGGAGGCATTGCTGGCCAGTTCGCTCTGGGTGGCAGGCAGGTTAACCACCAGCCAGTGCCACCAACCGCTGCCGGTAGGGGCATCGGGGTCATAGGCGGTGATGGCAACACTCTTGGTGCCTGCCGGCAGATCCTGCCAGCTAAGTTGGGGCGAGTGGTTGTCGCCGCTGCAGCCAAAGCCGTTGAAGCTGAACTGTTTGTCCATCAACTGGCCTTCGTGAATATCCGTGCTCTTCAGGGTCATGGCAAAGGCTGGCATGGCCGTCAGGCAGAGCAGTGGCAACAGGGCACTCTGTTTGAGCAATTTCATCGGGTGACTCCTCGTGTGGTAACGGGTTCACTTTAGCGAGAGCAGGGCAAAATAATATTGCAGAACGGCTCAATGTGAGGTCGATTGGTGAGTTAATTGAGCTTTTGGGTGATTTTATGGCAAGAAGGTAAACGGCTGCCATAAAAAAACCGGCATCAGGGATGCCGGTTTTTTGTTTGACGATGAGAGGTGCGGCTTAGCGCAGGATCATCTCGTCACGGCCCGGGCCGACGGAAACCATCGGAACCGGTACGCCGAGCAGCTCTTCGATACGCAGCACGTACTGCTGGGCCGCTTTGGGCAGCTCTTCGAAGGTGCGGCAGCCGGTGATATCTTCGCTCCAGCTTTCCATCTGCTCGTAAACTGGCTTCAGGGCTGCGGTTTGCGGCCAAATCGGGTTCTCGGTGTGGGCACCTTCGTAAGCCACGCAGATCTTCAGATCCGGCAGGCCGGTCAGGCAGTCCAGCTTGGTCAGAGCCACTTCGGTGGCGGCTTGCAGCTCGACACCGTTCTTGGTGGCAACAGCGTCGAAGTAGCCGACATCACGGGGACGGCCGGTGGTGGCACCGAACTCATTGGTGATCTTGCGGAACTCGTCCTGGTTCTCCATGGCGGTCAGCAGGGTGCCGGTACCGACAGAGGAGCTGAATGCCTTGGCTACAGCGATGACGCGCTCCGGGCGCAGACCAGGCAGACCGCCACCGATACCGGCGTAGGCGCCAGATACGTGGGAGGAGGTCACCCAGGGGTATTCGCCGTAGATCAGGTCACGGCCTGCGCCCAGCTGCGCTTCGAACAGCAGGGTCTTGCCTTCGGCCTGCAGCGCTTTGAGCGGCATGCTGACGTTGCACACGGCGTCGATCCAGGGTGCAGAGACTTCCAGCAGCCAGTCAGCCATCTCTTGGGCAGTCTGGGTGAATTCGAAGGAGGGGTAGATAGCCTTCATCTGCGGCAGTTTCCAGTCCAGCATGAACTGGATGCGCTCGACCAGCACGTCCGGCTGTTTCAGCCAGCCGACCAGGATCGCTTTTTTCATGACGCGATCGCCGTAGGCAGGGGCGATGCCCTGACGGGTGGAACCATAGGCGCCGTCACCCAGACGTTGCTCTTCCAGGGTATCTTCCAGTGCGTGCAGCGGCAGGCACAGGGTTGCGCGGTCAGAGATGGCCAGCTTCGGAGTCACGCCGGAGGCTTTGACTTCGTCGAGCTCGACGGTCAGTTTCTCGGGGCTGATCACCATGCCCGGGCCGAGGACAACCAGGCAATCCGGGTTGAATACGCCACTCGGAACCTGGTGCAGCTTGAAGGTGCCAAGGTCGTTGACCACGGTGTGGCCAGCGTTGTTGCCGCCCTGGAAGCGAATGCTGGCGCCAGCTTGACCTGCCAGATAATCCACGATGCGGCCTTTGCCTTCATCACCCCAGTTAGCACCTACGACTACGATAGACGACATGACTCTTTCTCCTAAGACGTTAGGCGTCCATCCTAGGAGCCTGATGCGGATTAGAAAAATTAATTATCTTTATAATTCCGATAAGAGAGCCATATAATTATGGCCAATTAAGCGGCAAACCGTCCGATTTTGCCTGGCAAGCCCCGCACATCGCGGGTTGAGGGACTCTTATGCTGGATATTCACTGGCTGCAAACCTTTGTCACCCTGGCCCGATTGCAACATTTTGGCCAGACCGCCACCGAGCTGCACATGACCCAGCCCAATGTCAGCCTGCATATCAAGCGGCTGGAGCAGGCGACCCGGGTGCGGCTGATCGAGCGCAGCCCGTTTCGCCTGACGCAGGCGGGGGAGCGGCTGCTGCAAAGCGCCGAGCGCACCATTGCCGAGTTGCAGCTCTGCCAGTCAGACCTCAATGCCCTCAACCAGCTGAGTCAGGGGACGCTGGCCATCGCCGCCAGCGACATAATCTCGCGGCTGTTGCTAATCCAGCCGTTCCAGCGCTTCAAGCGAGAGTTCCCCGGCATCGACCTTACCCTGTTCAACACCACTTCGGATCAGGCCGCCGAGCTGGTCAAGGCGGGCAAGGCGGATCTGGGTTTTGTCATGGCGCAAAAGCGCAGCGAACCGCTCTTCTATACCGAGCTGCAACAGGTGACCTGGTGCGCGCTGGGGCACGGCCTTGCCCGTTGGCAGGCGCGGGCGGTGGCGGGGGAGAGCGACCCCCTCGACGAGCCGACCCTGATCCTGCTCGGTCACGACACCCGTACCCGGGCGCTGATCGACCCGTCCCTGCCGCTGCTGGCCTTGCCCCCCTGTCGCATCATGGAGGTGGGCAGCGTCGATGCCCAGCTCGATTGGGCCGAGGCGGGCTTTGGTGTCGCCATCGTGCCGGACTTCTCCCTGCATCCGCGCCTCAACCTCACCGCGCCGGTCACCAGCCTCGGCGATTTTCCTGGTACCAGTCTGGGTTACGTGGTACGCCAGAATCAGGTGTTGTCTCGGGCCATCAAGCAGTTGCTGCATTGGGTGGAGGAGGAGATCCAGAAGCCCAACCCCTATCTGACCCGGGTGATAGAGCCATAGCTGTACGGCAAGGTGAACAGGCCAATCGACTGCGCCACTATCGAACGCATATCAATAATCAGGGCAGCCGAGGCTGCCCTGATGCGTTTGTGGGTGCTGACCACTCAGTGCTGCGGCGGTGTGGCTGCACTGGTGGCAGGGGAGGGAAGTATATCGGTTTTATCCTGCGGTGGAGTTTCGTCAGCAACCGCGCTGCTGGCAGGCTGGGTTGCCTGCTCTTGCTGCGAAGTTGCCGCAGAGGCGCTCTGTGGCAACTGAGTCGAAACGGCAGCCGATGGTGATGGAACCGTTGACGCTGCGGCAGAGGGAGCCACTCTTTCCCCCTCGGTGGTTGGCGTAGCAGTGAGTTCGGGGGTGACCTCGAGCGCCTCTTCGGGCAAGGGATTAACCTCTGTTGCTTCTGTTGCCACTGCGGCACTGCTGGTGGCGGTCGCGTCAGAGGGCGCAGTCGCCCCGTCGGCGGCACTCACCGGCCCTGTCGTGGGCGCCGCCTCCGAGGCCGATGGCGCTGGTGCTAACGGCTCCGGCATCAGCTGTTCCGCGGTTAACTTCTCGGGGGTCAGTGGCAAGGGGGCTGGCGGTTGATCCGACATCCCCGCATGGAGGGGTAGCTCGGTTTGCGCCTGCAACTGCTCGGGGGTCACCTTGCTCAGGGCAGGATGCAGCCGACTGAACTGTTTGACCCGGGCCAGCAGGGTATCGCGCACGGTTCGGACGATGGGGTCCGGCAGGCTGGCCAGCGCCACCAGTTCGGCACTCATCCCGATGTTGTTGATAGCTGTAGTCTGCCCCGGATAGAGGTTGGCGGCGATGCGGCTGCGCTGGTAGTAGGGGTGCTGCTTGAGCAGCGTGTCGATCTGCTCCCCTTCGATGGGGATGAGGCGCACCTTGCAGCGGCTGATCAGGTCGCCGACCGCCAGACTGGGGTGACCGGCTACCACAAAAGCGGCATCCAGCGAGCCATCGCACAGCCCTTCCAGCGGTTCGCTGTCCGATTTGAGCTGATAGGCAGCAAACTGCCCGGGTTGCCATCCCATGGCTGCCATCAGGGCCTGGCTGGTGATCTGCTCACCGGCGCCCTTGTTGCCCGGATAGACCCGCTTCCCTTCGATATCTGCCAGGGTGGTGATGCCGCTATTGGGGGCGGCCAGCAGGGCCAACGACTCCTGATAGAGGCGAAACAGGCTGCGCAGCTCATTGTTGGCCCCCTGCCCACTGAAGGGGCCGGTGCCGTGCAGAGCGTGGTGCAACACATCGGACTGCACCAGCGCCAGCTGTACGTCCCCCTTGTCGAGTGCCTTGAGGTTGGCCATCGAGCCACGGGTGCTCTGCACGGTGCAGCTGTCCCCATGCAGGGCATGGCCGGCATTGAGCACCCGGCAGATGGCGCCACCGGTCGGGTAGTAGACCCCATTGAGCGGGCCCGTTCCGATAGTCAGCGCCTGGCTGCCAAAGGGGAGCAGCGCAGAGAGTGCACAGAGTGGGAGCAGAAGGTGATGCAAGATCCGTAGAGACATAATTGACCGTTGACTGAGTTGACCGCTGGCTGATGACACAGGGAAAAAGGGATGGGGCTTGCCCATCCCGTTGCTGGCTGATCAGGGCTTGTTGTGGTTGAGGATTGCCCGCTCAATCCGCGCCAGCGCGTCGGTCAGCCGTGCTCTGGTGCAGCCGAAGTTGAGCCGCACGAACTGACCGTCGCCAAACTGGGCGCCGGGGGAGAGACCAACCCCGGCCTGCTCGAAGAAGGCGATGGGATCGGCAAGGCCAAGGGCGCTCACATCGATCCAGGCCAGATACGTCGCCTGATGGTTGGCCAGCTTGACGCCGGGCCAGCGGGCAACCGCCTGCTGGATCAGGGCCAGATTGGCCGCCAGATAGTCGAGTTGCTCGGTCAGCCACTGTTCGCCACCCTCATAGGCCGCTTCGGCGGCGACAAAGCCCAGCAGGTTGACGTCGGCGCTGATGCCGCGCATCGCCTGTTGCAGCCTGAAGCGCAGACGGGCGTTGGGGATAATGGCGAAGGAGCAGCAGAGACCGGCGATATTGAAGGTCTTGCTCGGGGCCATCATCACCGCGCAGCGTTCGGCCGCTTGCGCACTGATGGCGCCGTAGGGAATGTGGCGGGCGTTTTTATCCAGCAGCAGATCGCAGTGGATTTCATCGGAGCAGATCACCAGATTGTGGCGCGCGGCGATGGCATCGATGGCCAGCAGCTCGTCACGGGTGAAGATGGTGCCGCCCGGGTTGTGGGGGTTGCAGAGCAGCAGAAGATCTGCGGCGGGGGCCTGACGCTCAAGCTCTGCCAGATCCAGCACCCAGCGACCGGCGTCTTCAATCATCGGCACGGTAAGCAGGGGACGATCATTGAAGCCCGGCGCCTGCAGGAAGGGGTAATAGACCGGCTTGGGGGTGATGATACCGCGGCCATGCTGGCTCCACGCCTTGCAGGCAAGGTTGAGCCCCGGCACCACGCCGGGCAGGAACACCAGCCATTCGGGCTCGATGGCCCAGCCATAGCGGGTCGCCATCCGTTCGATAATGAGTTCGATCAGGCGCGGCGAGGGGCGTGAATAGCCGAAAATGCCGTGGACAACTCGTTTGGTCAACGCCTCGATCACGGACGGGGGGGAGACAAAGTCGGTATCGGCAACCCACATGGGCAGCACATCCTGACCCTTGTACTTGTCCCATTTCAGGCTCATGGTGCCACTGCGGTCTACTTCCTGATCAAAATCAAACATGCGAACTCCTTGTGCTGGCAGGATGGGCTTTCACTCTACGGGGTCGCGGCCTCCCTCGCAAGGCGCACGCCCGCTTATGCCATCCTTGAGCCCGCTCTTGATAGTGACATAAGATAGGCGCCGAATTTTCATACGGCTGCCGCCCGTTAGCCCGTATCGTCCTTCCAATCAGTGGTAACCCTATGAGCTTGTCGATAGCGGCGGTCAAACGCCCGGACCCCGTCTCTCTTTCATTTCTTGCCGTGACCTTTATGACCGGCGTCGCGGTGGCACTGCAGGTGCCTACCTTAAGTCTGTTTCTGGCCGAGGAGGTGCAGGTGCGCCCCTTTCTGGTCGGGCTCTTCTATACCATCAATGCGGTGGTGGGCATTTTGGTCAGCCAGTGGCTGGGCCACCGCTCCGACAACAAGGGGGATCGCAAGCGACTGATCTTGCGCTGCTGTTTTGCCGGGGTGGCGCTCTCCTTGCTGTTTGCCTGGAACCGTAACTATTGGCTGCTGGCGAGTCTGGGGGTGATGCTGGCGGCGCTGGCGGCCACGGCCAGTCCCCAGCTGTTTGCGCTGGCGCGGGAGTATTCTGACAGCCGCAACCGGCGGGCGGACATGTTCAGCTCGGTGATGCGGGCCCAGTTTTCGCTGGCCTGGGTCATAGGTCCGCCCATCGCCTTCGCGCTGGCCATCGGCTACGGTTTCGAGCTGATGTACCTGGCCTCGGCACTGGCCTACCTGCTCTGTGCGCTGGTGGTGTGGCGCTGGCTGCCCTCTCTGCCACTGCCCAAGCAGGCTGAAGAGAGCGAGCGGGTCAGCAGCTGGCGGGATCCGGCGGTGCGGGCGCTCTTTATCGCCTCCACCCTGATGTGGACCTGCAACAGCATGTACCTCATTAATATGCCGCTCTACATCACCCGGGAACTGGGGATGGATGAGAAGCTTGCCGGGATCCTGATGGGCACGGCGGCGGCGCTGGAGATCCCCTTCATGCTGCTGGCGGGTTACTACACGGCTCGCTTTGGCAAGCGCCCCATGATGTTGCTGGCGGTGCTGGCTGGCGCGGCCTTTTACACAGGTCTGGTGACCCTCACCGACCAATACGCCCTGATCGCCTTGCAGCTGTTCAACGCCATCTTCATCGGTATCGTGGCGGGGATCGGCATGTCTTACTTTCAGGATCTGATGCCGGGGCGAGCCGGGGTGGCGACTACCCTGTTTGCTAACAGCATCCGCACCGGCTCCATCATGGCGGGGGCCATCGCCGGTGTGGTGGCGGAGGTGTGGAGTTTCCACGGGGTCTTTATGGTGGCGTTGGGATTGGCACTGGTGGCACTGGCCGCCAGCTGGCGGGTGCCCAACGTCTGACGGGGGCTGGCTGTTATTTGTCGTGCCGGGGCTGGGCGTGCGGGAGCGGCGATGACTCGCCCTGATATTCGTTGCGCAGGCAGCGCAGCAGCAGCTCGGTCGCAGGGCCGAGGGATTCGGGGGAGAGGGTCAGCAGGTAGGTATAGAGGTGGCGCTCGTTGCCGCTCTCCAGATCCAGCTGTATGAGTGACCCTTCCGCCAGCTCCCGCTCTACCAGATGGCGCGGCAGCCAGGCATAGCCGAGGCCAAGGCGCAGCATGGCGAGCACTTCGTGGTAGTGGGTCGCCTTCCAGCCGGTGTCATCCGCATCGTTCCAGTCCACCGAGCGGTGAATGGGGGGATGCAGGCTGATCTGGTTGTGGCCGGTCAGCACATCGCTGCGGATGGCCCCCTCCTCCTGTGCCAGCGGATGGCTGGCGGCGCAGAGGGGCAGCAGGCACACCTCGTCCAGCAGCAGGCCGGTGCGATCGCCGGGCAGGTGCTCGGAGAGCATCAGATCCCCCGGTTGCAGGGCGTTGAAGTGGCAGTGAATGCGTTCGTGCAGGTTGACCCGGCAACCCCGGCTGCGGGGATAGAAGCTGGCCAGCGCCCGATAGAGGCGATCCCTTGGCTGCAGCGCCGAGACATAGAGGTTGATCTGCGGCTCCCACTGCCGCTCCAGGTTGTTGGCCAGATTCTCCAGCTCCTCCACCTGCTGGCTCAGCTGACGGGCCCGCTTGAGGAAGATCTCGCCCGCCGGCGTCAGCACCGCCTTGCGGCCGCGCACCTCCAGCAAGGGCACCCCCAGACTCTGCTGCAACTTCGCAACCGCATGATTGAGGGAGGACTGGCTCTTGTTCAGCGCCTCGGCCGCCTGGGCGTAGCCGCCGCAGTCGACCACCGCCTGAAAGATCCGCCATTGCTCAAACGTGCTCTTGGGACGAAACATAGTTCAACCTGATTGGAGATAGGATGGTCAGTGGTTCGAACAGGGAGCCTGTGCCCCCTATTCAATTTAACCCTTGCCGCACAACACTCTGGGTATTTTATTGATTTATTTGGGCTGGGCCACGCAACTTGTTTATTTTGGCTGAGCCACAAAGGTCTGGCCGGTTTTGCCGCGGCTGTCCGACCCCATCAGGTAGAGGTAGAGCGGCATCAGGTCGGCCGGAGTCTTGAGGTTCATGGGATCTTCCGCCGGGAAGGCGCTGGCGCGCATCTTGGTACGGGTACCGCCCGGGTTTAGGGTATTGACCCGCACACCGGTGTTCTCAAGCTCGTCGGCCAGCACTTCCATCATCCCCTCGATGGCGAACTTGGAGATGGCATAGGTGCCCCAGTAGGCGCGCCCCTTGCGTCCCACGCTGGAGGAGGTGTAGACGATGGAGGCATCGCCCTGCGTCTTGGCGGTCTGGCGCAGCAGCGGCAGCAGCGCCTGGGTCAGCAGGAATTCCGATTTGACGTTGACCTGCATCACCTCGTCCCACTCCTTCTCCTGAATATGTTCAAACGGGGAGAGGGTGCCGAGCAGACCGGCATTGAATAGCACGCCATCGAGGCGGCCAAACTGCTGGGCGAAGGTTTCGGCCATGCCGCGGTAGTGGGCGGCGGTGGCCCCTTTCAGATCCACCGGCACGATGGCTGGCAGCGGATAACCGGCCGCTTCAATCTGGTCATACACGGCTTCGAGTTTGGCGCTGGTGCGGCCGAGCAGGATCACGGTGGCACCGTGGGCAGCGTAGGTGAGGGCGGCTTCGCGGCCGATCCCGTCGCCGGCACCGGTGACCAGAATTACTTTATCCTTGAGCAGATCGCGGGGTGCCTGATAATCGAGCATGACAACTCCTGTTAACAAATTCCGGCCATAAGTGCATGGCAATCGGCGCCAAGTGTACTGATCCGCGCGCCTGTTTGACCAGCCAGCGGCAAGAAAAATGTGAAGAAAATAGAGAGGTTGTGATGCTCGGGTTGGTTTTTTCGGGCACTGGCTGCGATTTTTTGCGCGCATTCACCAAACTCCCTAGAATGTGACGAAAACCGATCCATTCTGGAGTCCATCGTGACATTTCTGACCGAATATGGCCTGTTTCTGGCCAAGACAGTGACCTTCCTGCTGGCCATCGGCGCCATCATCCTGATGATCGTCAGCACTCGCCAGCCGAAAGCGCGCAAGGGTGAGCTGGTGGTGACCGATCTCTCGAGCGAGCTGGAGCAAGGGCAATTTGCCCTCAAGAGCGCGCTCGCCAGCAAGACCGAGCGCAAGGTACTGGAAAAGCAGCAGAAAGAGGAGCAGAAAAAGCGCGCCAAGGCGGGGGATGAGCGCAGTCGCCTGTTTGTGCTCGATTTCAACGGCAGCATGGATGCCAAAGAGGTGGCCTCCCTGCGCGAGGAGGTGAGCGCGGTGATTGGCGTCGCCCAGCCCGGCGACGAGGTGCTGCTGCGGCTCGAATCCGGTGGCGGCGTGGTGCATGGCTACGGCTTGGCCGCCTCCCAGCTGCAGCGGCTGCGCGATCGTGACATCAAGCTCACCGTGGCTATCGATAAGGTGGCGGCGAGTGGTGGCTACATGATGGCCTGTGTGGCAGACAAGATCCTGGCAGCCCCCTTTGCCATCGTCGGCTCCATCGGGGTGATCGCCCAGCTGCCGAACTTCAACAAGTTGTTGAAAAAGCACGATATCGAATTCGAGATGCACACTGCCGGTCAGTACAAGCGCACTATCACCATGTTCGGCGAGAACGACGATCTGGGGCGCGAGAAGTTTCGCGAGGAGCTGGCGGCGATCCACGAGCGATTCAAGGCCTTTGTGGCCGAACACCGCCCGCAACTCGATATCGATCAGGTCACGACCGGTGAGCACTGGCTGGCGAGTCAGGCCAAGGGGCTGGGGCTGGTGGATACCCTCTGCACCAGTGATGACTATCTGCTGGCGCAGGCCAGCCACCACAAGGTGATCGGCATCAGCTATCGCAAGCCAAAAAGCCTGACCCAGAAGCTGGGGCAGCAGGGCGCGCAGGCGCTCGAGGCAGGACTTGGGCGGCTGTGGCAGCAGAGCCCCTGGCGCTAAGCCTGGCCCTCTGGCTATAGCCAGAGGGAAATCCCGCGATAAAAAGGCCAGTCGATGCCCATCGGCTGGCCTTTTTGCATCCGGTTGCACCTTGTCGGTGAGCGAGGGTTGTTTCTATTGAGGCCCTCTGTTACAACTGAATGCTTTCCCCGTTTATGACAGGATCTTGTGGTAAGAGCTGCGGGGCATGGAGCAAAGCGATGTCATGGAGCACCTTCAGGCAATTTACCCCGCTGGTCTGGATCGTCATTCTGGGCACCTTTATGGTGCGCACCAGCTACTACATGGTGTGGCCCTTCCTCTCCATTCTGCTCTATCGGGAGTATGACCTTTCGGCCACCTTCATCGGTCTGTTGCTGGGTGGCTCGATGGCCCTCTTCACCCTGGTCAGTTTTTACGGCGGCTGGCTCTCTGATCGCTTCGGGCGGCGCAGCATACTGCTGGCCGGTTGTGTGGTGGCGATGATCTGTTTCGGTCTGCTCGGTTTCTCCCATGCGGTGTTCTGGCTCGGGGTCGGGGTGATGGGCAGCGGCCTCTCGTCGGGGCTCATCGATGCCCCCGGCAAGGCGCTGATGGCCGACAGTCTGGCCTCGGCCAAGGCGCGGGAGCTGGCACTGCACCTGCGCTATTTTCTGCTTAATCTGGGGGCCGCGTTGGGGCCGCTGCTCGGGGTGACCCTCGGGATCAACGCCCAGCAGGAGACCTTCCTGTTTCTGGTGGTGAGCTATCTGCTGCTGGCGCTGGCCTTTGGCTGGGGATTTCGCCGTGCTGGCAGCACAGGCAAGCTGGGTGCTGCTGGCCCCGGACTGCGGGATGCCATCAAGGTGTTGCTGGCGGATCGCGCCTTCCTGCTGCTGGTGATGGCCAATCTCCTGATGGTGCTGGTCTACTCCCAGTTTCACTCGCCGCTGGTGCAGTACCTGACCCGGGCCGGTATGCCGCAGGTGGCCGAGCTGGTTGCCCTGCTGGTGGCGACCAATGCACTGACCGTGGTGCTGCTGCAGTTTCCGCTGCTGCGGTTGTTGTCACGCTGGCCGGTGCGGGTACGGCTTCATATCGGTATGGCGCTCTTTCTGGCGGCCCAGCTGCTCTTCGCGCTGGGGGACCCGATGGTGCGCAGCCACTGGTTTGGCGCCGTGCTGCTGCTCAGCATCGGCGAGACCATCCTCTTCCCCCTGCTTAACGTGCTGATCGACCAGATGGCTCCCACCCACCTCAAGGGGAGCTACTTTGGTGCCAGCGCACTGGCCGGGTTGGGAGGGGCTGCTGGCGCTCTGCTGGGAGGCTGGATCCTCGAGCAGTGGAGCGGGCAGTTGCTCTATGTGCTGATGGCGCTGCTTTGTGTGGCGATTTTTGCGCTTTATGAAGCTGGCGCCCGACATCATGGTCGGCGAAGTGCCCGGCAGGAGTCGGTGATAGGCTAACGGGGCTGACTTCGCCGCTGGCCAGCCCCTTATGGTTCAGAAGGTCAGCACCTTGTCGGCAGCCAGGGTCCATTGGGCCAGCATCGGCAGGGTGCCGACCTCAATGCCCTCGATCAGCGGCAGGGCGGTGATGCCACGGGCATCGGTGCAGGTCTTGCACAGGCGAATGGTGACGCCTTGCGCCAGCAGGATCTCCAGCATCTGGCGCAGGTTGTATCCCTCGGCCGGTGCCTGACCGGCCAGCGCTGCACTCACCGCATCGGACATCAGGAACAGCTTGAGGCTGGCACCCCCCTGTTCGTTGAGGGCGATAGCGAGACGCAGGGCGTTGAACAGGGATTCGCTGCCATAGGGGGCCCCGTTGGCAATGACCACAATTTGTTGACTCATAACAGACTCCAGATTGAAAAGAGCGCCATTGTAGAACCAACAGGTTGCCAATTGCGTGATGTTGCACAACTTCTGTCGCACCTTTTTCCCGCTTGCTTGACCCTGCTGCCGATCGAGGTTTTTATGGTCAGCTCGCAAACAAGACCGGATGAATCGAGATGTGGAAAGTATTGGGAGCCGGCTTGCTGCTGTTGGCGGGTCAGGCCTTTGGCAGTGAGGCGGTCGGTTGCAAGGCTCGTCTGCAGGCCGTCAATGACCAGCTGGTGTTTGCCAAAGCACACAACAATGCCGGGCAGATTGCCGGGCTCGAACAGGCAGCACGCAATATCAAGGCCAACTGTACTGATGAAGGTCTGCTCAAGGAGCAGAAAGAGCGGGTTAACAAACTGCGCGGCGAGGTGGACGAGCGCCTGCTCGAGCTGCAGGAGGCGAGAGTCAGTGGCAAGCCGGACAAGATTGCCGACAAGCAGAGCAAATTGGAGCAGGCACAGACCGACTTGCTGACGGCGCAGCGGGAACTGGATGAATTGCACCGGTTGGTAAACAAAAAATAGCCATCATGGAGATGATGGCGGGATCAAAAAAGGCCGGGATTTCCCGGCCTTGTTGCATTTACTGTCGGTGCATCTGTACAAACTTCTTCATCAGCAGCGCTGCGGTTTCATCATATGGACGGGCTCCCGGAGGATGCAGCCTGTGAGTTGTTGATGCTGATACCGAGGTTACTGCCGATGCATCCGCACAAACTTTTCCATCAGCTGATCTTCGGTTTCCACATGAGCGGGATCCCAGATGATGCAGTCGATAGGGCAGACACTGATACAGGTCGGCTTCTCATAGTGACCGACGCACTCGGTGCAGCGACTGGGGTCGATCTCGTAAATCTCCTCACCCAGGCTGATGGCCTGGTTCGGACACTCGGGATCACACATGTCACAGTTGATGCACTTGTCGGTGATGAGCAGTGCCATCTCAGGCGGCCGAGTGGGGCTGACGGGTATCCTGACGCTCACCGAGGTTGCGCAGCAGGATGCCGTAGTTCACGTCCACTTCCTTCGGCACCGGCACATAGACTACGTGGCCGTTGCCCGGTGCGGTGTCGATCAGCTCGCCCTTGCGGTTCTGCATCAGCTCCAGATTGAAGCTGAGGTTGCCCTGCGGGGTCATCAGCTCCAGGCTGTTGCCCACCAGGAACTTGTTCTTTACCTCGACCTCGACCATGTCACCGTTGCGACCGGTGATCTCGCCGACGAACTGCTGGGTGTCGGAGACGGAGTAGCCGTAGTCGTAGTTCTGGTATTCGCTGTGGTTGTGACGGCGCAGGAAGCCCTCGGTATAGCCGCGGTGGGCCAGATTTTCGAGGGTGCCCATCAGGCTGCGGTCGAACGGACGGCCTGCAACCGCATCGTCGATGGCCTTGCGATAGACCTGGGCGGTACGGGCGCAGTAATAGAAAGACTTGGTGCGCCCTTCGATTTTCAGCGAATGGACGCCCATCTTGGTCAGGCGCTCGACATGTTCGACGGCGCGCAGATCCTTGGAGTTCATGATGTAGGTGCCGTGCTCGTCCTCGAACGCGCTCATGTACTCGCCCGGGCGGTTGGACTCCTCCAGCAGCACCAGTGCATCGCTCGGCTTGCCGAGGCCCAGCGTCGGGTCAACTTTCTGCACGGCGATGGGCTCCTGACGGTGGACGATCTGGCCCACGTCATCTTCTTTACCTTCGTGAACCTTGTACTCCCAGCGGCAGGAGTTGGTGCAGGTGCCCTGGTTGGGGTCGCGCTTGTTGATATAGCCGGAGAGCAGACAGCGGCCGGAGTAGGCCATGCACAGAGCGCCGTGAACGAACACTTCCAGCTCCATCTCCGGCACCTGCATGCGGATCTCCTCGATTTCGTCCAGCGACAGTTCGCGGGAGAGGATGACCCGAGTCAAGCCCATCTGATGCCAGAACTTCACCGTGGCCCAGTTGACCGCGTTGGCCTGCACCGAGAGGTGAATGGGCATATCAGGGAAAGCTTCGCGCATCATCATGATGAGACCGGGGTCTGACATGATCAGCGCATCTGGCTTCATCTCCACCACCGGACGCATGTCGCGGATAAAGGTCTTGAGCTTGGAGTTGTGGGGCTGGATGTTGGCCACCACATAGAACTGCTTGCCGAGGGCATGAGCCTCGTTGATGCCGAGCTGAAGGTTCTCGTGATCGAATTCGTTGTTACGCACCCGCAGACTGTAACGGGGCTGGCCGGCATAGACTGCATCGGCGCCATAGGCGTAGGCGTAACGCATGTTCTTGAGGGAACCTGCGGGGGAGAGCAATTCTGGTTTAAACATGTCGGACTCTTTATGTCTGATTGCAAATCAGGACAACGCCACCTGATGGCGTCGTAGTGGTTGAGTTGCGGTGCAAGATGCCCTCCGAGAGGATGCTCAATGCAGCGCGACCCGATGACGGCATATCCGGGGTTATCGAAAGAAGATGCGCCGGATATTCGGGGTGCGAGATTGTACTCGCCCCCACGTCATCATGCAATTTGGCAGGAAATTGTTGGCTGCGCGAGCCGACAGGATGCCGAAATGAAACAGCCGCTCAGGCCCAGCGGGAGAGGGGAGATGGCATGGCATGGGCATAACCCTGCTGATAGTCACAGCCGAGCAGGTTGGCTACCTCGATGTGTTGCTGGGTCTCAACTCCCTCGCACACCACCTTGGTGCCGAGCCGCTGCAGGTACTCTACCAGACCGGTGAGCATCCGCAGTGCATGGCTACTCTTGGTCGCTTGCAGCAACAGGGAGCGATCCAGTTTGATGATCTCGTAGGGCAGCGCCAGCACCCGTTGGAAGTTGCACTCCTGGGTGCCAAAGTCATCGCAGACGATATGGGCGCCGTGGCTGCGCAACACTTCAATCAGGGCCAGCTCCTTGTGCTGTAGCGGGGCGTGCTCGAGTACCTCGAACCAGATGTCGAGCCCTACCTTGCGCGCCTGGATCAGTACCAGCAACAACAGGTTCTGGTAGGTGGGGCTGTTCAGAGTCGGGTTGAGGTTGATTGAGAGCAGACTGGTGCTGCTCTGCGCGAGCGTCGGCAGGTCGCGCAGAATCGCTCTGAGCATGACGATGTCCAGATGAAGGGACTCCTCATCGCTGAGGGAGAGAAAGTCGATCCCCTGATAGCGCTGCTGGCGGGGTTCCCAGCGTCTGGCCAGCGCTTCAAAGCCGATGATCTGGCTGTTCCGGTCAACGATCGGCTGATAGAAGGGGATGGCAATATCCGCTGTTGCCAGGGATGCCACGTCACCGACCGAAAACTCTTCTTTGAACGCAAACATGGCGCTTACCTGTTGATAGACATAGGGGCGCATAATACAACAGGGATAGCAGAATGACCTGTAGGAATCATCTGATAATAAGAGTGCGCCTGTAATCAAAATAGGAATTCTCTTATTAACGTAATTTGTGAACTTCAATAGACTAGATACAGTTATATGCTTTTTCTTTTCGAAATCGAAGAGTTAAGAATCATGCTGCATTAAAAATTAGTGGAAGGCTCATGAAAAAAATATGTTCTGCATTCATTATTTTGATGTTCTTTAATAAAGATGTTTTTGCTTCTGCTGAAATAAATATAGGAACTTTGTATGACTATATGAATGGCCAGCAAAGTACCTATTTAAAACGGGTTCGTAATCAGGGCGATAGCACTGCCTTTATTAAGGTGGCAATCCACGAGATCATCTACGATGAGATGGGAAAACCATCAGAGTTGGCTGAGTTGACCGAAGGGCCTCGGCCGCTGATTGCTAGCCCCTCTCGCATGATTATTCCGGCCAATGGCATGCAGGCTACCCGACTATTATATATGGGGGGGCGGGACAAGGAACGTTACTTCAGAATTCGCTTCATTCCTGTTTTGCCAAAACAGGAGGATGGATTTGACTTGGGGGCCAATATAGATTCAGAGAGTCAGCAGGCAGTTTCAGCGGGTGTAAATATATTGACTGGCTTTGGCACAATTGTCTTTGTCATGCCTAAAGAAAGTCTATTTGATACCCAATTTATAAAAGAGGATTCCACGACAACAGTCATTAATAAAGGAAATACCACTATAGTGTTGGATTTTTTTGAAGAATGTGATTCACGGGGAAAAAACTGTTCAACGCCAAGCAAGATTCATTTGTTGCCAAACATGTCTAAACAATTAGTCAAAAAAAGTAATCACCTCTATCAGTTTTCATTGATAGAGGGTGATAAGAGCAGAAGCATCGTGATTGGTCACTGATGTTTCATATTCCCAAAAAGGAGAGAGTAATGAAAGTATGGATAGCAGTCCCTTTGGCCATGCTGGTGTCAGCCAATTTGATTGCTGCTGAACGTCTTGAGCATCAGGTTACAGTGACGGCTCAGATCCCGAGTGAGGCTTTCTATGTACAGCCGACAGGCGGTGACAACTGGATGAACGTACCGCAGAAGCTGGCTTACAACCCATATACCAAAAAGTTGGACAAGCTTACCAAGCAGTTGGATGTAAAAAGCACAATCGGAGCAATTACCGGTTATTTGACCAATCCGGCCATGATGGCCAGCGGTAATGACAACATCGCATTGACCGTAAAAATTGGTGGGGTCACGTTGGGGACAACATCCGTGGAAGTTATGAAGGCGGATGATGCCAAGACCGGCAAGTTGCTCGGGTTGGAAGTGATCCCGGCGGATGCTCCTGTCGCGGGTTATAAGCCAGGTAACTACCAAGGTGTGGTCAACATGATTTTTGAGTCGGAAGCTCCCAAAGGAGAAGCACCCAAAGGCGGCGTATAAACCGATTGATGGAGGCTCCCTGCATCAAGGGAGCCTTTTTGTCTGTGCTTAGAAGAAGTGGGATAGATACATGCAGTATTTCTCTTTCCTGTTGATCCTGGTTGTGTTTTGCGCACCTGCCTGGGCCACGGGTAGGCATGTTGCACAACCCCTTGATCTGTTGCAACAAGTAGAGGGTTTGCCTGATGGCTTTGCCGATCACTTCTTCGGCGTCCCGCTGGCGGTGCGCATTCTGGTGGATGGGCAGTTGTTGGGGGAAGGCGAGATAGTGCTGGGCAAAGACACCAGCGTACAACTGTTGGCTCTGACCAGCAGCCATGAAAGTGAGCTGGACGAGCGTAGCCGTCAGCGTTGGACCAAGGCGCTGGAGGCATCCCATCGACTGGGCCCATGTCAGAATCCATGCGCTGACGAAGTGCTGGCGCTGGAGTACAGCCTAGAGAACTCCCAGTTGTCGGTGCTGACGGCCGGTGCCGAGAAGGGACAGCCGCAGAACCGTTATTACAATCTGCCCAGTGGGGGCAGCTATGGCGCCCTGTTGCGCCATCAGTTGAACCTGACCCAGGAGGAAGGTGAGCTGCGTAGTGGCCGTTACAACCTAATTGCACAGGGAAGCATAGGCCAATGGACTCCGCTGTTTGAGGGAGAAGTGAGCCGGTCAGGAAATGGGCAGGTGGCGCAGCACCATGTACAGCAACTTTATGCCGAGCATGAAGGAAAGGGGCACTTCTATAGGTTGGGCTACTTCTCGCCTTATGCACAAGGTTTGGTGCGTCAACCTACCCTGTTTGGCGGGGGAACCCCGACCGTGTTGGGTGTCATGCTGGGGGACTCCGACACCCTGTTGATAGAGCAAGGCCAGGCCAGTACCACTCCTGTCTATGTCACCCCGAGCCGGCCCGGCATGGTGGAGATCTATCGGGATGGGCAGCTCATTAACTCGCAGCAGGTGAGTTCGGGGCTGCAGGCACTGGACACCAAGGTGTTTCCTGCTGGGATCTACGAGGTGGAACTGCGTGTGCTGGAAGATGGCCAGATTACCGAACGGCGGCGCGAGATGATCTACAAGCCGATGAACTGGCAAAACCCTGATGAGGCATGGCGTTTCAACCTGTTTGCTGGCCAGCAGACCCGCCTGTTCAGCAACTTGGAAGAGGACACTCCCAGTCCTCTAAGTAGCGGTATCATGCTCAATTATTTGCTCACTCCCTCCGTGATCGTCGGGGCATCCAGCCAGTATATCGACCAGCGCTGGCAGCACGGCCTTTCTGCCGACTGGAGCCTGAATGATCAGTGGCGGCTGTTTGGTAACCTGATGTCGACACAGGAACTTGGAAGCGGCTTCGATCTGCAGGCCTTGTATCACTATGGCGAGGGTAGCTTGGTGCTCAGCCACCAGCAGCAGCACCAGAAAGGGCCAGTTTGGGAGGGGAGTCACGACCTCAAGCAGAGCAATATATCGTTGCAGCAGCGGCTCGACGAGCGACACTTTGCCAACCTCTATTTGGCACATCAGGCGGAGCGTGGGTTGGGGGTTGATCTGGGCTGGCGTTACAACGGCGAGCTACTCGGTCAGACGGTGAGCTGGAACCTGACGGTATTTGACCGGCCAGGTAGCATCAGTACCGATAACGCGAGGGACAGGGGGAGTATGCTCTCTCTAAGCATGAACTTGGGTGGAGAACGTAGTCAATTGGCTGTCGGTATAGGTAGTCGAACCTCCCGTTCCGGCGGGCAAGAGCGTAACGGATCTCTCAGTTACCAGCAGTTACTGGAGTGGGGGGCCCTGCAGAGCGTCGGGGTAAATCTGACAACTGACAGTTATGGCGTCGGCACAGCAGGCTATGCCAGGTTTCAGGGGGATCTGGTCAGTGGTGATGCCTACCTGCTGTCTTCCTCCTATAACCGTACTCTGAGCGGTGGGCTCAATCTTGACAGCACCCTGGCGTTTGGTGATGAGGGCAGTCTGACCATGACCGGCCAATCTCAGGGGTATGAGGCGGGCATGATAGTGGATCTGGAGTCCGATATGCCTGATCTGATCTTGCGTGCCGATGACGATCAGGGTGGTAATTTAAAGTTGCGGCCAGGGCGCAACCTAATACCCGTAGCAGCCTATCGCAGCGGTGCTGTTGAGCTGGATCTGGCTGGCCATGATGCCCCCTCGGTGAGCATTCGCCCCAACGTGTTGCCTTATCACCTCAACAAGGGGGGGGTGGCCTATCATCAGGTTCACGTCATGAAGACGGTAACAGTCATTGGTCGTCTGTTGGATGAGAAGGGGGCTCCTTTGAAGGGGGCAATGGTTGTCAATCATGCAGGTAGAACCATGAGTGAAGTGGATGGTTTTTTTGCCGTTGAGATGAGCGCCCGCAATCCAATCTTGAAAATGGAGATAAACGGCATTAGCCAGTGTGAGACTGTTGTCGATGTCCCCACCTTACCAATAAATAGCAGAATACTATTTTTAGGTGATCTAGCCTGTCACAGTTTAGAAACAAAATTGAGTTCAGTTAAATATGATTAAAACATTAATTTTGATATTTATATTTATGATGCCATTTACGATGGCGCATTCCGTCGTTTTGAAGGTCAATGCAGAATACTCACAATCACGGGATAACCCTGGAAAAAATGAATTTAGAATTACAGACCCTTGTATAAAACTACCACTATCTTATTTCTGTGATGATAATGTGTCTAGAGTGGTTGCTGTGGATGCAGATATTGACAAACCAATATTTAGAGGTAGTAATGCATGGGACCGATTTTTTTTCCATAGCTTCCCTAGAGAAAAATCTGTCACACTGACTAGTCCCACAGGCAGTAAAGTGAACATGAAATTCTCCTTTACTCATACCGGCTATACTCTAAAAAATGTAGGGGTGGATATTGGTGATGCATATCAGGCGCATCCTAACTCGAACTGTTCCCTAGTTGATCGAGATACCGCGAGTAGCACCAAAACAGTATTTTATTCAATCGCGGCCAACGCTCAAAAAAATGGGGGTTCATGTTACACGAAAATATATCCAAACCCAATTAAAAGGATCAATGCGATAATAAGTAAATATTATTTTGGTTATAAACTTTCTGCTGATAACATAGATACTATTCCGAATGGTCGATACCAAGGAAGAGTGACACTTACTGTTGGTTCATCAAACAAAGATCTTGATCTTGGTAATTCGGCATATAGAGCACCATCAATTATCGAAATGGATATATCTTTAGTTGTAAGAAATCAAATGAAAGTAGAGTTTCCTCATGGTAGTAATACAGTTGTCTTGACGCCACCTAAAGGCTGGTGGAATTCCACATTGCCTACAGTATTAAACTCAACGTTACCTGTGAGAATATCAAGTGATACGCCTTTCTGGATCGGTTTGATGTGCCAGTATACACATGTGGGGGGCGGGCAATGTGAAATAAGAGATCGCTCTGGTAGCCATAGAGTACCAATTGTTATTTCACGTAATAATGCATATGGGAAGTTTATTTTAAGTCCATCCGTGAAAGTGCCATTTAAGAATAGTAAAGAAAGTGCCAATGATTTTTTCTTATTTGAAATAGAACAGTCTAAAGTTGATGAAATGAGGAAGCGACCAGGAGCTACATATAAAGGCATTGTGACATTAATTGTCGATGCAACAATACCTGTTGGTGGTATGTAATATTAAACTAAACCGTTATTTTGTGCATAAAAAAACAGTTCACTATCGCTTTGCAAGCCTAGGCGCATCATGGCGCTCTTTTTCTGTGTACTGATGGTCTTCACACTGCGATTCAAGTGTTCTGCTACCTGGGTGACCGACATGCCACTGGCCAGCAAACGCACTACCTCGCTCTCTTTTGGTGTAAGCGGGGTGAGATCGGTGTGACGAGATATGCCTGCCTCAGTCAGCAGGTTTTTAACAGACTTACCTATATAAGTGTGGCCAAGCAGCACTTGGCGAATGGCTTCTGATAACTCAGTGATAACAGATTTTTTTAATATCAGGCCACTAATCCCACATTGAAGCAGAGCCTGTAATATTGCATTGTTGTGGAGTTGTGTCAGTACAATGATCGCCAAATTGGGATACTCTCTGCGTAATTGCTGTACCATTACGAGGCCATCACTGCGACTATCACCCGGCATGCTGAAATCCGTTATCAGCAAGTCACATGGCTGTTGCCTTAATAAAATATACAAATCAGAAACCCTATATGCCTCTGCTACGACATCACAGCGTGGGGTTATTTTTTCAATCAGGCTACGGATACCAGCTAAAATCAATGGATGATCATCAGAAAGTATAATCCTAAAGGTCATAAGTGAGTCTCTCTTGATGCGATTAGTAAAATTAAGGCTATCAAAGCTGACATTGATATACTACCGTGCGATCCCTGTTTTTTATATGCATACACTGATTTGTAAAAATATGTAAACCACTATGTCGATATGTTGCTCAATAAAGTCATTGCTCAGTCAAATTACCATTATTGTTGGATTTTCTTTATTCTTTACCCCTGTGTTACAGGCTTCTGAGCCGCCTGAGGTTGCCACTATTGAAGTCGGTATATTAGCAGGAGGATGGGCTCCATTTCAGCGATGGGATGGTAAGGTTGCCGCTGGATTCAGCGTGGAATTAATGGAGCAATTAGCTAAAAAACTGGATTACCGGATTGCCTGGCATGCCTACCCTGACTGGGATGCCATGTATGCGGATATTTGCCGTGGCAAGATTGATCTCTTGCTCGATGCTTTTAATGCTGGGGGACGCCCATGTGTCACCTACAGTTTGCCCTATTACACCTCACCGACCGTGGTAGTTGTGCGTCAGGACAGCGCCCTCTTTCGCGACGTGAGCCGGTTACAGTCTGCGAGCATTGCCATCGAAAAGGGCTTTATGACCGAGACGCTGGTCAAGCTGCACTATCCGAAGGTCACACCGCGGCTCTTCGTAGATACTCGCAGCGCACTTCAGGCGGTGGAGCAAGGGCGAGCGGATGCCTATATCGGCAATCTGTATGTAGCCAATCTGTTTATCAAGCGTCACCCTGCGCTGGCGGTTGTTGCACAGTCTCCCCTGTTGATGGAGACCCTTCATCTTGCTGTTGCCAGCCAGAATCAAACGCTTTCTACCCAGCTTAATACTGCCATTCAGGCGTTGACGGTCGAGACCCGCAGCGAGCTTGAGAAGCGCTGGTTGGGGGAGAACCTGGTCCCCAACTTTATGGGGCACAGTAATTTTTTGCTGCGCCCTGATGAGCGAGCATGGTTGTCGGCTCTGCCACCATTGAAGTTGGGATTGAGCCCCAATTGGATGCCTTTCTACTATCGTGACAGGGATGGCAATCTGGTTGGAATGGTAGTTGACTATCTGGCGCTGCTGCAAGAGAAGCTTGGCTTGGCTTACAGCAGGGTTCCGGTTCAGAGCTGGCCTGATCTTCAACAACAGTTGCTGCATCATGATGTCGATCTTGTTGTGCTGCCAACCCGCATCATCGACAGGTTGATGGGGTGGCATGCCAGCCAGCCTTTCGCATCATTTCCCATGGTATTGGTGACGGCAAGCGGTACGCCCACCATAGGAGATATCACGGACCTGACAGGCAAGCGACTGCTATTGACCGACGGCATGTTAATTCCACAGATCAAGGCGCTGTTGCCGGATGTGACGATTAAGGTGACAAGCAACGCCAGTGAAGGGTTGGCGGCAGTTGCGGCTGGTGAGGGGGATGCCTATATCGGCAACCTGGTGGTAGTCTCGCGACTCATTGCGGATCAGTTTGAAGACCAGCTTAATATTGCGGCTCCTTCGCCCTTCAAGGATGAGCTGGTGGTAGCGGTACGTGAGCCCTATACCCCTCTCTTGCCTTTGGTCAATCGGGTGCTGGCCAGCATGAGCGACAAGGAGCGACGGCAGATCCGCAATACTTGGTTGGCATTGAACTACAGCGAGGGGGTGTCATGGCAGCAACTGATGCGCACACTTATCCCGCTGGGGTCGGGTATAACCCTCTTTATACTGGTTATCTGCATTGCGTATTGGCGCCTTCGTCAGGAAATTACCAGGCGCCGGCAGGTGGAGCTGGCACTGGCCAGAGCGAAAGAGCGGGCGGAATCGGCGGCGACCATGAAAGGGGAGTTTCTGGCCACCATGAGCCACGAAATTCGCACCCCCATGAATGGTATCGTCGGCATGGCGGAGCAGCTCACCTTCACCGAGCTGACTCAGGATCAGCGCCAGATGGTCGAGATCATCAACCGCGGTGCCCTGGGACTGCATGCACTGATCGACAATGTGCTCGACTATGCCAAGCTGGAGGCAGGCAAGATGCAGCTCGAGCAAACCCCGTTTCTCCTCCGTGAGCTGATCGACAGTGTGTTGACCATGACGCTGAGCGAGGTACACCGCAAGGGGCTGCGTGTCTACCTCTGGGCAGATGCTGGTGTTGCCGCCAGAGTAAGCGGCGATGCGTTGCGTTTGCGTCAGATCCTCTTCAACTTTGTCAGCAATGCCATCAAATTTACCGAGCGGGGCTTTATCGAGATTTCGGTGCAACTGCTGGCACAGGGGGAGGGGCAACAGCAATTGCGCTTCGGCGTGCGCGACAGCGGTATCGGCATGACACCCGAAGCGCTTGGCCGGATCTTCAATGCCTTTGAGCAGGCGGAGAGCTCTACCACCCGCAGTTATGGTGGTACTGGCTTGGGGCTGAGTATCTGCCAGACCCTGGCCACCTTGATGGGGGGCGAGATCCGGCTGGAGAGTGCCCCGGGGCTCGGCACTTTTATCACCTTGACAGTCACGTTGCCTGTTCTGGTACTGCGAGAGCCGGATCTCCGTCTCAATGGCCTGCAAGCCAGCATTGAACTGCATGACGATAAGCTGTGTCACACCCTGTTACTGCATCTTGACGCTCTGGGAGTCACGCGAACGTCGCCCCCTGATAATGCTCAGTTGCGTTTCAGTGACCATGACCTGGCGGCTGAGGGCGTTATCCGGGTGCTGCCGCTGGCAACCCCTCTTGGCTATCGCAGTGATGAGAAGGGTTACATTCTCAACAGCAATCCCATGACCTGGCATGCAGTGCGGGAAGTCTGCTATCGCCAGCTGGTCTTGAGCGATGAGACCGCCTCACAATTGATGCCCAATAGCGCTGCGCGTGGGTCCATGCTGCCCTGTCGGATACTGCTGGTGGAAGATAATCCCCTTAACCAGCAGCTGGTGATACGCCAGCTCGGGCAGCTCAAGCTGAACTGCGAGCTGGCTGAGCACGGCCAGCAAGCCCTCGAGATGGTCGCGCAGTATCCCTATGATCTGGTGCTCTGTGACTGTCAGATGCCGGTGATGGATGGCTATGAGTTCACGCGCAGGGTACGGGCTGGGGAGGATAAGAAGCGCTTGCTGATCATTGCCATGACGGCCAATGCCATGCCTGAGCAGGCTGAACGCTGCTTTGCCGCCGGCATGGATGATTTGCTGGGCAAGCCGGTGCTGCTGGATGGTTTGCGTCAGATGCTGCAAAAGTGGTGTATCCTGCCATCGCCATCCTTGATTGATGTCGCGGCCATGGAGGCATTTTTTGGCCAAGGTGACAAGTTACGGCAGATGTTTCCGCTATTTCGCCAGGAGCTTGAGCAAGCGATGGTGCAGCAGCCACAGGATGACAAGGCACTGGCGAATTGGGTGCATCGTCAGGCGGGGACCATCAGCATGATGATGGCGCCGCAGCTGGCTGAAGAGGCATGGCGACTGGAAGAGAAGATCCGCCAGCTCGGGTCCTCATCTTGTGCTGATGAGCTGACCGGATTTCGTGCCCAATTACAGCAAATCATCGGGGAGCTGAGGGGGTTAAGCGAACGGTATGAAGAGTCAGTTGTTGTCGAGGGAGAACTGAAATAAGGGGAACTGCTCACTCATAAAATCGCGGGGTGTATGGCCATTACCAGCCCCAGCCAGCCACTCCCAGTCCAGTCTTGGCGAGCCCGCTTTAAAGCGCTGGTAGGCCACTCCCTTGTGAACCGTCAGAAAAAGAGTCGTGGGGAGTCCCAGCTTGTTGCTGTAGCGCACCATCAGATCGCCCTGATAGTCGTTGCTGATTCTGATTTTGAGTGCCTGCAGTGTCAGACCTGTTGCGTGGCCATGCTCATCCCAGACTTCAAACATGATGTGAACACTCTGATGTTGATGATGCCACGATGAGCAAGGTGGGATGCAATTGCAACTGTCAAATCTGACAAGGGCGGAAAGTGTTAGTGGGCAAGAAAGCGAAAACCCGGCGCAAGGCCGGGCTTTCTGAATGATGGTGGAGGGAGAAGGATTCGAACCTTCGAAGGCAGAGCCGTCAGATTTACAGTCTGATCCCTTTG